>JACMQP010000184.1 GCA_014376915.1 Ramlibacter sp. | reverse complement strand
GCAATCGTGGTGTTCTGGTCGATCGAGGCCATCGACCGCGCCGGGGAGACCGGCTTGACCATCCCGTTGCTGGTCCTGCTGTTGGCCGGCTGCGTGACGTCGTGGGGATCCGGCCAGCTCGCGAACGCGCTGCACCGATCGTTCTTCGGCCGCGTGCACCCGAAGTTCGACACTTGAACGCAAATGCCGCCGCCCTCCGGCCAAAAAAAAGGGATAGCCGCTATGGGCGGCTATCCCTTGGGATTCTGGTGGCGCTTCACGGATTCGAACCGCGGACCTGTGGATTATGATTCCATCGCTCTAACCGACTGAGCTAAAGCGCCGAGCCGACGATTATATCCGAGTCGCGCTGCCCGAGGTCATCCCCAGCGTCTTCGGCAACCGCAGGGACGGGGCCTGAGGCGCGTGGCTACCGATGCCTGAACTGCGCCTTGCGCTTGTTGACGAAGGCGTCCATGCCTTCCTTCTGGTCTTCAGTGGCGAAGGTGGCGTGGAACAGGCGCCGCTCAAACATCACGCCGTCGGAGAGGCCGCTTTCGAACGAGCGGTTGATCGACTCCTTGGCCGCCATCACCGCGATCTGCGAGAACTCGCAGATCGTGAGCGCGGCGTCCAGTGCCTCGGCCATCAGCTTGTCCAGCGCGACGACACGGCTGACCAGTCCGGAGCGCTCGGCTTCGGTGGCGTCCATCATGCGGGCCGTCAGCGCCATGTCCATGGCCTTGGCCTTGCCGACCGCGCGCGGCAGCCGCTGCGTGCCGCCGGCGCCCGGGATAATGCCGAGCTTGATCTCCGGCTGCCCGAACTTCGCATTGTCGGCGGCGATGATGAAGTCGCACATCATCGCCAGCTCGCAGCCGCCGCCCAGCGCGAAGCCGCTCACGGCGGCGATCACCGGCTTGCGGATGCTGCGGATGATTTCCCAGTTGCGCGTGATGTAGTCGCCCTTGTAGACGTCGGCGAAACTGTAGCTGGCCATGGCGCCGATGTCGGCGCCGGCGGCGAACGCCTTGTCGCTGCCGGTGACGATCATGCAGCCGATCGTTTCGTCGGCGTCGAAGGCCTTCAGCGCCGCACCCAGTTCTTCCATCAGCTCATTGTTCAGCGCGTTCATCTGCTTCGGACGATTGAGTCGCACGATGCCGACCTTGCCGGCTTCGGTGCGAACTTCGATGGTGACGTAGGCCATGACCTGCTCCCGCTCTTTCCTGTTGCGACCGGTCGACTATACCTAAGCGAAACCATTCGCCGAGCACGCGGTTTGCCAATGGTAGAGTGCCTGCTCAGGAGGCTCCCATGACCGATAACACTGTCCTGTTTTCCACCCAGGGCGCGGTGGCGCTGATCACCCTGAACCGGCCGCTGGCGCTGAACAGTTTCACCCGGCAGATGCATCGCGAGCTATGGAAAGCGCTGGACCGGATCGAAGCCGACAGGTCGATCCGGGCCTGCGTGATCACCGGCGCGGGCCGCGGGTTTTGCGCCGGCGCCGACCTGGCGGAGTTCGATTTCGAGCCCGGGCCGGACCTGGTCAGGCGCGCCGACCCCGGCCCCGTGATCGACCAGGCCTTCAATCCCACCGTGCGCAAGTTGCAGGCGTTGCGTGTCCCGACCGTCGCTGCCGTCAACGGCGTGGCAGCCGGGGCTGGTGCGTCGCTCGCGATGACCTGCGACCTGGCGGTGGCGGCGCCCAGCGCCAGCTTCATTCAGGCCTTCAGCAGGATCGGGCTGGTGCCCGACGCCGGCGGCAGCTGGTTCCTGATCAAGCGGCTCGGCCTCGCGCGGGCGCTGGGCGCGGCACTGCTGGGCGACAAGTTGAGCGCCCAGGACGCCAAGGAGCAGGGAATGATCTGGGACGTGGCCGCGGACGGCGAAGACTGCGTCCAGGCGGCGATGAAGCTGGCAACCCGGCTTGCCGACATGCCGACCCAGGCGCTCGTGGCAACCCGCAAGCTGCTGCGCGCCGCCGCCTCGAACGATCTCGACCAGCAACTCGACCTGGAGCGCGACACCCAGTCGGCGCTGGGCAAGACCCACGACTACATCGAAGGCGTGATGGCCTTCCGCGAAAAGCGTCCGGCCAAATTCAAGGGTGAATGAGTTTTGTTCCCACGTTCCGGAGGCTGACATGAATGACCATGAACTCGCCGCGAAGGTCGGTGCCACGATGTTTGCGGTGGACCGCGCCAGCAAGGAGTTCATGCAGATGGAGTTGGTGACGTGCGAGCCGGGCCGCGCGGTCATGCGCTTGGTGGTGCGCGAACCCATGCTCAACGGCCACCAGATCTGCCATGGCGGTTTCATCTTCACGCTGGCCGACTCCACCTTCGCCTTCGCGTGCAACAGCCGCAACTTCGCGACGGTGGCTTCCGGGGCCAGCATCGAATTCCTCCGGCCCGCGCATCTGGGTGATGCGCTGACCTGCGAGGGTGTCGAGCAGCTGCTGCAGGGGCGGCACGGCATCTTCGACATGAAGGTCAGCAACCAGCGCGGCGAAACGGTAGCGATGTTCCGGGGCAAGAGTGCGCAGATCAAGGGCACGGTGCTGCCGCAAGGGGAGGCGCAATGACGGGTTTCGCGCTGGAGCCGGTCGAAAAGGCCAGCGTCGACGAGCTGCGCGCGTTGCAGCTCAAGCGGTTGCAGGCGACGCTGGAGCATGCGTATGCCAACTCGCCGGCCTACCGGGCGAAGTTCAATGCGGCGGGCGTGCGGCCGCAGGACTGCCGCACGCTGTCGGACCTGGCGAAGTTTCCGTTCACCGGCAAGAGCGACCTGCGCGACGCCTATCCGTTTGGCATGTTCGCGGTGCCGCGCGAACAGTGCGCCCGCATCCATGCCTCCAGCGGCACCACCGGCAAGGCCACGGTGGTCGGCTACACCCGCAACGACATCGAAACCTGGTCGCAGGTGATGGCGCGCAGCATCCGCGCCGGCGGCGCGCGGCCGGGCGACATGGTGCACGTGAGCTACGGTTATGGCCTCTTCACCGGCGGCCTTGGTGCCCACTACGGCGCCGAGAAGCTGGGGCTGACCGTGGTGCCCTTCGGCGGCGGCCAGACCGAACGGCAGGTCCAGTTGATCAACGACTTCCGGCCCGACATCATCATGGTGACGCCCAGCTACATGCTGGCGATCGCCGACGAATTCGAACGTCAGGGACTCGATCCGTCGCGCTGCAGCCTGCGGCTGGGCATTTTCGGCGCCGAGCCCTGGACCAACGACATGCGCCTTGCGATCGAGCAGCGACTGGGCATCGACGCCGTCGACATCTACGGCCTCTCGGAAGTGATGGGGCCTGGCGTCGCCAGCGAGTGCGTCGAGACCAAGGACGGCCCGACCATTTGGGAAGACCATTTCTATCCCGAGATCGTCGACCCCGACACGGGCGAGCCGGTAGCGGACGGCGAGTTCGGCGAGCTGGTCTTCACCAGCCTGACCAAGGAAGCGCTGCCGATCATCCGTTATCGCACGCGCGACCTGACGCGGCTGCTGCCCGGCACGGCGCGGACCATGCGCCGGATGGCAAAAATCACCGGCCGCAGCGACGACATGATGATCGTGCGCGGCGTCAACGTTTTTCCGAGCCAGATCGAGGAGCTCATCCTCAAGCGCAGCGAATTGGCGCCGCACTACCAGTGCATCCTGACCCGCGAAGGCCCGTTGGACGAACTGACGGTAGCGGTCGAGACGCGGTCCGGCACTGCGGCGGATTCGGATGCGGCGCGGTACGCGGCGCAGCTGCTACAGCACGACATCAAGAGCTTCATCGGCACCTCCGCGCGGATCGAGCTGCGGCCCGAGGGGGGCGTCGAGCGCAGCGCCGGCAAGGCCCGGCGCGTGGTCGACCGGCGTCGCGTGTAGCCCCGGCTACCGCTGCTCGATCTGGTCGACGAGCAGGTCGAGGTTGGCGTCGCCGGCGGTGACGCGGATGCGCACCGGCAGGTACTGCAGCGAGGGTGCGAACCACATCTCGGCAGTGATGTTGCCGCGCGGGTTGACGGTGGGGCGCGGCTTGAGGTGGAACGCTTCCACGGCCCCGAGCTGCGGCGTCTGCAGCACTTCCTTGTCGGTGACGTCGTAGGTCCAGTAGTCGAGCCCGCCGGGACGGGCCATCCAGAAGCTGACCGAGCGGCCGACCTCCAGCGGCACCTGGCCGGACGCGAACCGGTGGCTCAGCTCGACGAACTGGCTGGCCGTGTCCTGCACTCCGTCTGGGCGCGGCATCCGGTTGCCGTCGGACAGGGTGACTTCCTGGCCCTGCAGCGTCACCGAGCGGCGCTTGCCGACGCGGGTCTCTTCGTAAGCATTCGGCGCAAGGCCCTGTTCCGTGACCACGCCCTGGCTGGTCATCACCAGGCTCACCACGCCCAGGTCGATGTCGATTCGGGTCTGGTAGCGGTCGCCGTCGCGCTGCCACTGGACCCGGGCGTTGCCGTGTATCTCGCCTCGGAAGTAGCCGCCGAGCCGGTAGCTCAGGCGGGTGTCGGCCGGCCAGCTGTCCAGCGTGGCGGGGCTCGGCATTGCTGTTGCCGCCGTGGTCGCCGGAAGCGCGGGCGTCGGGGTGAGAGCTTCTTCGGTCGCGGTTCCAGCGGCCGTCGACGTGGCTTGCGCCGGCTCGCTGGCGACCGCTTCCGGCGTCGACTGCGGCGGCGCGACGCTGGTCGTGGCCTCGGCCGGTGCCGACCGCGCCACCGATTCGATCACTGCCGGGGCTGGCGGGGCGTGGAGCCGCACCGTTTTGGCGGCGACGGGCGGCGGCGGTGGCTCCGGCTGCAGCAGCCGGGTGAACATCGGCACGGCCAGCAGCCGCAGGGCAGACTGCTCCTGCGCCTGCCAGGCCAACCACTGCAGCACCAGTGCGTGGCCCAGCAGCACTGCCAGCAGCAGCGCGCCGATCAGTGGATTGCGGCGAGCCACGGCTGGGCCAGCGCGGCGTCGCGCAGGACCAGCCGCCAGGTCGTGACAGCGGCGGGCAGCGCCAGTTCGAGTCGCAGGATGCGGCGGTCGCGCGCGACCACCGCGATGACTTTCTTGTGGGTGCCGACGTACAGTGTCAGGTCGTCCAGCTTGGTCATGCGCCAGCCGTTGCCCGCGACTTCAACGCCGATCCATTCGTCGTTCGCGGCGATGCCGGCCAGTTCGGCGGCGCCACCGCGCAGCACCTGCTTGATCACCACGCCGCTGGTCTCCGTCACGCGGATGCCCAGCCGCTGCGCCAGCTGCGCCGGCTCTTCCAGCACCGTGACGCCGTGCCTGCCGAGCAGTTCCTCCAGCGGCAGCTCGCGGGTGCTGTGCACCCACGCTGCCAGCTCGCGCGTATAAGCTCGGCCGCCGAGTTCCCGCAGCACAGCCGCGAAGTCGGCCTCGGCCATCGGGCCGGCCTTGCAGCGCAGCCACAATGCGCGCATGACATCGTCCAGCGAACTGTCGCCTTCGGCGCGCAGCATCAAGTCGAAGCACAGGGCCACCAGCGAGCCCTTGGTGTAGTAGCTCACCGTGGCGTTGGCGGTGTTCTCATCCTGCCGGTAGTACTTGACCCAGGCGTCGAAGCTGGCCTGGGCCGCGGCCTGCACTTCACGGCCCGGCGTCTGCAGCACCTGGTTGATCGTCTTGTTCAACAGCCTGAGGTAGGTCGTGTCGTCGATCAGGCCGGCGCGGCGCAACAGCAGGTCGTCGTAATAGCTGGTGAAGCCTTCGAAGAACCAAAGCAACTGCGTGTAGTTTTCCGCGCTGTAGTCGTAATGGGCGAATTCGGCCGGCCGCAGCCGCTTGACGTTCCAGGTGTGGAAGTACTCGTGGCTGACCAGGCCAAGCAGCGT
>JACMQP010000183.1 GCA_014376915.1 Ramlibacter sp. | reverse complement strand
GCCACGCGGCCGACCGCGATCAGCGGCTCGGGATCGTCGGGTGAGCGCACCGCCACCAGCGTGCTGACCAGCGCAGCCTTGCGGTTGGCGATGTCTCGCATCTGCTCTAGCAGCGCGCGCACATTGTTATCGTCGCCCTTGGGGTAGCCGAACTGCGTCGCGTAGAAGGCGGTGTCGACGCCCGGCAGGCCGCCGAAGGCGTCCACGCACAGGCCGGCATCGTCGGCCAGCGCCGGCAGGCCGCTGTGCTGCGCCGCATTGCGCGCCTTGACCAGCGCGTTCTCGACAAAGGTGCGGTGCGGCTCTTCCGCCTCCGGGACACCGAGCTGCGATTGCGCGACCAGCTCCACGCCCAGCGGCGCCAGCATGGCCTGCAATTCGGCCAGCTTGCCCTGGTTGTTCGACGCAAGCACCAGCTTGAGGGTCATCGTGGCCTCCGGGCCGAGGTTGCGTGGGGCGCCGTCAGGGGGCCTGCAGCGCTTCCCGCTGCAGTTCGACCAGTTCCGCGATGCCCTTTTCGGCCAGCCGCAGCAGTTCGTCCATTTCCTTGCGGGTGAAAGCCGCGCCTTCAGCCGTGCCCTGCACTTCCACATAATGGCCCCGGCCGGTCATCACCACGTTCATGTCAGTGTCGCAGGAGACATCCTCGACATATTCCAGGTCCAGCAGCGGAGTGCCGTCGACGATGCCGACCGACACCGCCGCCACCGCGCCGATGATCGGCGACTTGGCCAGCTTGCCCTGCGCCATCAGCCTGGACACGGCGTCCATTGCGGCCACGTAGGCACCGGTGATGGCCGCAGTCCGCGTGCCGCCGTCGGCCTGCAGCACGTCGCAGTCGATCTGGATGGTACGTTCGCCCAGCGCCTTGAGGTCGAACACGCCGCGCATCGAGCGGCCGATCAGCCGCTGGATTTCCTGGGTGCGGCCGCTCTGCTTGCCACGGGCCGCCTCCCGGTCGCTGCGGGTGTGCGTGGCGCGCGGCAGCATGCCGTATTCGGCCGTGACCCAGCCCTCGCCGCTGCCGCGCTTGTGCGGCGGCACCTTGTCCTCGACCGAGGCGGTGCACAGCACGCGGGTGTCGCCGAACTCGATCAGCACCGAGCCCTCGGCATGGATGGTGTAGCCACGGGTGATGCGCACCGGGCGCAGCTGGTCGGCGGCACGGCCGCCGCTACGTGCAAATTCAGTCATAGTCGGTGAGTTGAGGACAGAGCAAAACTGCTTCGCAATTCTCGATCTATCCCACAAGGTTGCTGGGCGGGAAAAGGGGCTGTCAGGTCTTGCGCGCAGCCGAGCGCCGGATGGCTTCGTTGATCTCGGCGATCGAGCGCTCGATGGCGGCGTCGTCGAGGTCTTCCATCGTGGCGTCCAGCACGCCGGCCTGGATGGTGGAGGCGAACACGCCGTCGCTGATGCTGTCGGTGGAGATGCCGCGCGTCGATTCGAAACTGTCCGGGGTTTCCCATTCGAAGGCGATCACGGTGACGTTGTCCGAATGGTCGCCGCCGTTGCGCAGCGCCAGCTCCACCAGGTCCGGCACGGCGTCGGAAACCGACTGGGTGCTCAAGTGGCGGACGATGTCGACGTCGTTGATGCTGCCCCACAGGCCGTCCGAGCACAGCAGGATCTTGTCGCCCTGCTGCAGCACGATCGGCCCGGTGACGTCGAACACCGGCTTGGTCGGCGAACCCAGGCAAGTGAACAGGATGTTGCGGTTGATCCGGTCCATCCGGATCACGCCGGCGCTCTGCTGTTCGAGGTACGAATGGTCTCGCGTGCGCGTGAGCAACTCGCCATCCCGCACCACATAGAGCCGCGAGTCGCCGCAGTGCACCCAGGTGGCGGAGCCGGCCTGGACCACCGCCGCGACCAGCGTGGTGCGAGGCGTGTCGAGCATGCCCTTCTCGCTAGCGTAGCGGATGATCTGATGGTGCGCCGCCGTCAGCGACGTGGCCAGGAAGTCGGTGACGTCGCCGACGATCGGCCGCGCCTCTTTCTGGTACAGCGCCGAGATGGTCTGCAGCGCGAGCTGGGCGGCGACCTCGCCCTCCGGGTGGCCGCCCATGCCGTCGGCCAGCACGAACAGGCCCGATTCGCGCGTGTAGCAATAGCCCATGCGGTCTTCGTTCTTTTCGCGCCCGCCTTTGCGGCTGATCTGGAAGACGGAAAATTTCATTGGAGTTCCCGCTTCATTTCGCCTTCACGCCGCCGAAGCCTGTGGCCTTGCGCACGTTCTTCTTGGTGTCCGACACCATGTTGTCGAATTGCAACCGCATCTTCTCGCCGACCGACAGCTTGGTGTAGCGGCGCTCGCCTTCGCGGCTGAGCTCTTTTTGCAGCGCGAACACCCAGTGCGGCCGCGACAGGGGATCCAGCGACATGCACCACTCCACCACCTCGATCAGGTTGTCGGAATACACGGCGCGCAGCCGCGACAGCGACAGCGCCAGCCGGTCCTTTTCGAGGCGCTGCGGCGCGTCGTTGGGCGGATAGCCCTGCATGGTGGCGT
>JACMQP010000182.1 GCA_014376915.1 Ramlibacter sp. | reverse complement strand
TGGGTGTCGATCGCCGTCACGCGGCCGGGTGCGGCGGCTGCCACATGCGTGAACATCGCCAGCGACACGTCGAAGTGGTTGTTGGAGTGCGAGCCCCAGGTCAGGCCCCAGTCGCGGCAGGTCTGTGCCACGCGCACCGAGCCGGCCATGGTCCAGAAGTGCGGATCGGCCAGCGGAATGTCGACCGACTGCAGCGACAGCGCGTGCGTCAGTTGCCGCCAATCGGTGGCGACCATGTTGGTGGCCGTCGGCAGGCCGGTGGCGCGGCGGAATTCGGCCATCACCTCGCGGCCGGAAAAACCGTCCTCGGCGCCGCACGGGTCCTCGGCATAGGCGACCACGCCACCCATGTCGCGCATCAGGCGGATCGCGTCCTTCAGCAACCAGCCACCGTTCGGGTCGAGCGTGACGCGCGCTTTCGGGAAGCGCTCATGCAGCGCCCTGACGGCGTCGATTTCTTCCTCTGCCCGCAACGCACCGCCCTTGAGCTTGAAGTCGTTGAAACCGTAGCGCTCGTAAGCCGCTTCGGCGAGGCGCACCACCGCCTGCGGTGTCATCGCCTTTTCATGGCGCAGCCGGAACCAGTCGTTGTCCGCACCCGGTTCGCTGGCATAGGGCAGATCGGTCCGGGCCTGGTCGCCGACATAGAACAGGTAGCCGAGCATCTCCACGGTGTCGCGCTGCTGGCCTTCGCCAAGCAGGGCCGCGACCGGCACGCCGAGAAACTGGCCGAGCAGGTCGAGACAGGCCGACTCCACGGCCGTCACCGCATGGATGGTGGTGCGCAGGTCGAAGGCCTGCTGGCCGCGCCCGCCGGCATCGCGGTCGGCGAACTGCCTGTGCATGCGCTGCAGCACCTGCTGGTGGTTGCCGATCGGCTGGCCGACCACAAGGCTGCGCGCATCCTCCAGCGTCTGGTGGATCTTCTGGCCGCCCGGCACTTCGCCGACGCCGGTGCGGCCGGCGCTGTCGGTGAGCAGCAGCAGGTTGCGGGTGAAAAACGGGCCGTGGGCGCCGCTCAGGTTCAGCAGCATGCTGTCGCGACCGGCCACCGGGATGACGCGCAGGTCGGTGATCTTCGGCGTGGACGGCGTGGTCATGTCTGTCAGGGGGAGCCGGCGGCGGAGACCGGCCGGCCCTGCACGAAGAAGGATTGCAGGTTGTCGAACACGCGGTCGGCCATCGCCTGCCGCGTCTCGCGGGTGGCGCTGGCGACGTGCGGCAGCAGCACCACGTTGTCCAGCGTCATCAGGGCCGCCGGCACGTTGGGTTCGTTCTCGAACACGTCGAGGCCGGCGCCGCCGATGCGCTTTTGTTCGAGCGCCTGCACCAGCGCCGCCTCGTCAATGACCGAGCCGCGCGCAACGTTCACCAGGAAGCCGTCGGGGCCCAGCGCGTCGAGCACTTGTGCGTTGATCAGGTGGCGGGTCGCCGGGCCGCCGGCCGTGATGACGATGAGGTAGTCGGCCCAGTGCGCCAGCTCCAGCAGCGAGGGTTCATGCGCCCATTGCACGTCGGCGACGACCTTGCGCGTGTGATACCGCAGGTCCATGGCGAAGCCGGTCGAACGTTGCGCGATGGCGCGGCCGATCCGTCCCATGCCCACGATGCCCAGCTTTGCGCCGCTGACCTTGCGCATCAGCGGGAAGGTGGCCTTGGTCCATTCGCCGCGCCGCACGAAACGGTCGGCCGCGCTGATGCCGCGCGCGACATCGAGCATCAGGGCGATGGCAAGGTCGGCTACGCAGTCGTTCAGCACGTCGGGCGTGTAGCCGACGGGGATGCCGCGCGCCTGCGCCGCCGCGACGTCGATCTTGTCCAGGCCGACGCCGAAGCTGGAGATGACCTGCAGCTGCGGCAGCGCCGCCAGCAGCGCGCCGTTGGCACCGGTTGCGGCCGAGGTCACCAGCGCGGGAAACTCCGAGCCGTGCGCCTTCAGGAAGGCTTCGGGGTCGGCCTGCGCGGCCAGGCTGGTGAGCTCGTAAGCCTGCGCCAGGCGGGCTTCGAGGTCGGGCGGGATCCGCGCGGCATTGAGCAATCGGGTTTTCACTTGGGGGTCTCCTGTCGGTCCGGCGTGATGTCACGCCCGTCGATGATGCGGGTGTAGCGCTTGCGGTCGCCGGCGATCAGCTGCGCGAATTGCGCCGGCGCAGGCATGGGCGGCCAGGCCGTGGCGCGCGTTCATGTTCAGTCCGCCGTGATCTTGCCGACCTCGATCACCTGTTTCCAGCGCGCGAACTCGCCGGCCTGGAAAGCAGTGAACTGCTCCGGCGTGTTGCCGACGATCTCGAAGCCCAGCTCCAGCAGTTTGGGCTTGACGGCCGGGTCGTTGAGGCCGGCCACGATGGCGTCATACAGCTTCTTGCGGATGTCGGCCGGCAGGCCCCTGGGCGCGGCGAAGGCCTGCCAGGAGTAGACGGTCACGCCCTTGTAGCCCAGTTCGTCCATGGTCGGCACGTTCGGCAGCAGCGGCGAGCGCCTGGTGCTGGTGATGGCCAGCGCGCGGAGCTTGCCGGCATTGATGTTCGGCAGGCCGGTGTTGATGTTCATGAAGGTCGCATCGACCTGGCCGCCCAGCAGGTCGGTCATCCGGCGCCGCTGGCGGCGGCCAGGGTGGCAAGCGCGGCGCGCCGGGTGATGCCGGCGGAACGGGAGTGTTTCAAACGGGTCTCCTTGATGACAACGTTGTTATCTGGCGCTGCAAGATCGACCAGAGGCGCGCCCATCAAATGCGTTTTTGCGCCTCTAAACCTTTGTCACCGTTGCATTTTTGGTCGGCTGGCAATCGCCAGACGGCTATGGTAACGTTGTCATTTGTGACTGACAAGCCGCCCGAAAAAGTGCCGAGCACCTCTGTTCCGCCGCCGAAAGCCGCCACGCTCCACGACGTGGCGCGGGAGGCCGGTGTCTCGCTGATCACGGCGTCGCGGGCCCTGGGCAATCCGACGCTGGTGTCCGGCAAGACCATCGAGCGGGTGCGGCAGGCCGTCGCCGCCACCGGCTACATCCCCAACCTGCTGGCCGGCGGCCTCAAGTCCAAACGCAGCCTGATGGTGGCCGGCCTGGTGCCCACCATCCAGGTGCCGCAGTTCCTGCCGA
>JACMQP010000001.1 GCA_014376915.1 Ramlibacter sp. | reverse complement strand
GCTGAACTGCGCGCCAAGACCGACGCGCCGATGATGGAATGCAAGAAGGCCCTGACCGAGGCCGACGGCAATTTCGAGAAGGCCGAAGAACTGCTGCGCATCAAGCTCGGCAACAAGGCGGGCAAGGCCGCGTCGCGCATCACTGCGGAAGGCGTCGTCACCTCGTTCATCGACGGCAAGGGACTGGAGACCTTCGGCGCGCTGCTGGAAACCAACTGCGAAACCGATTTCGTCACCAAGAACGACAGTTTCCTGGCAATGTGTCAGGCTGCCGTCGTGCTGGTTGCCAAGAACAATCCGGCCGACGTCGCTGCGCTGGGCGCCCTGCCGTACAGCCAGGACAGCTTCGGTCCCACGCTCGAAGACGTGCGCAGGGGCCTGATCGGCAAGATCGGCGAGAACATGACGTTCCGCCGCTTCAAGTACTTTTCCGGTCCGAACAAGCTGGCTGCGTACCTGCACGGCACCCGCATCGGTGTGCTGGTCGAGTTCGACGGTGAGGAAACGGCCGCCAAGGACGTAGCGATGCACGTGGCGGCGATGAAGCCGGTCGCGCTGACCAGCGCCGACGTCCCGGCCGACGCGATCGCCAAGGAGCGCGCCGTCGCCACCGGCAAGGCCGACGAGGACCGCAAGGTCGCCGAAGCAGCTGGCAAGCCGGTGCAGTCGGCCGAGATCGTGGCCAAGCGCATCGAGGGCAGCGTGCAGAAGTTCCTCAAGGAAGTCTCGCTGTTCAACCAGCCCTTCGTGAAGAATGACAAGCAGACCGTCGAGCAGATGCTCAAAGCTGCCGGCACCAGCGTGAAGGCGTTCACGCTTTACGTGGTCGGCGAAGGCATCGAGAAGAAGGTCGACGACTTCGCAGCCGAAGTGGCCGCCCAGGTCGCCGCTGCCAAAGGCAGCTCCGATTCCCCGAAACAGACGGCCTGAGCATTTCCAAGCTCATTAAACTCACGCCCAACCGAAGGAGCCGTCCCATGTCAGTCGACCGACCAGCCCACAAGCGGATCCTGCTGAAGCTGTCGGGCGAATCGCTGATGGGGGACGACGCCTTCGGGATCAACCGCGCCACCATCGTGCGCATCGTCGGCGAGGTGGCCGAGGTGGTGAACATGGGTGTGGAAGTGGCCATCGTCATCGGCGGCGGCAATATCTTTCGCGGGGTCGCCGGCGGCTCGGTCGGGATGGACCGCGCCACCGCCGACTACATGGGCATGCTGGCCACGGTGATGAACGCGCTGGCCCTGGGCGACGCGATGAACAAGCAGGGGCTGACGGCCCGCGTCATGTCGGCCATCGGCATCGAGCAGGTGGTCGAACCCTACGTGCGGCCCAAGGCGCTGCAGTATCTGGAAGAAGGCAAGGTCGTGATCTTCGCGGCCGGCACCGGCAACCCGTTCTTCACCACCGACACGGCCGCCGCGCTGCGCGGCGCCGAGATCGGGGCGGAACTGGTGCTCAAGGCGACCAAGGTGGATGGCGTCTATTCGGCCGATCCCAAGCTCGACCCGTCGGCGACCCGTTACGACAAGATCACCTTCGACGATGCCATGGCGCAAAATCTCGGCATCATGGACGCCACCGCTTTCGCGCTGTGCCGCGACCAGAAGCTGCCGATCAAGGTCTTCTCGATCTTCAAGCACGGCGCCCTGAAACGCGTGGTGATGGGCGAGGACGAGGGCACCCTGGTGTATGCATAAGAAGCCTGCGACTGAGGAGAAAGCCAGATGAAGACAACCGCGGAAATCAAGAACGCAATCGAGGCGAAGATGGACCAGTCCATCGCCGCCTTCCAGCACAACCTGACCAAGATCCGTACCGGCCGCGCCAATCCCGGCCTGCTGGACACGGTGCATGTGGACTACTACGGCTCTTCGGTTCCGATCAGCCAGGTGGCCAACGTGTCGCTGCTCGACGCGCGCACGATCAGCGTCCAGCCCTGGGAAAAGGGAATGGGCGCAAAGATCGAGAAGGCGATTCGCGAGAGCGACCTGGGCCTGAACCCGGCCTCGATGGGCGACCTGATCCGGGTGCCGATGCCGCCGATGAGCGAGGAGCGCCGCAAGGAAATGACCAAGCTGGTGCGCACGGAGGGCGAGAGCGCCAAGATCGCCGTCCGCAACCTGCGCCGCGACGCCAACGAAGGCGTCAAGAAGCTGGTCAAGGACAAGCTGGCATCCGAGGACGAACAGAAGCGCGCCGAAGCGGACATCCAGAAGGTCACCGACCGCCATGTGATCGCGATCGACCAGATGGTCGCCAGCAAGGAACAGGAAATCCTCGCGGTCTGACTGCCCAGCCCATGACCACCGCCCGAGCCGTTCCCCATCACATCGCCATCGTCATGGATGGCAACGGCCGCTGGGCCACGCGGCGCTATCTGCCGCGCGTCGCCGGCCACAAGAGGGGCGTCGACGCGTTGCGGGCCTGCGTGCGCCATTGTGGCGAGCGGGGCGTGCGGGTGCTGACGGTGTTCGCGTTCTCCTCGGAGAACTGGAACCGGCCGCCCGAGGAGGTCTCGGGCCTGATGGAACTGCTGGCCCTGGCGTTGTCGCGCGAGGTGCCGCAGCTGCACGCCGAAGGCGTTCGCATCCACTTCGTCGGCAACCGCGACGCCTTGTCGGAGAAGGTCCGCGCCGGCCTGCTGCAGGCGGAAGCCGCTACCGCTTCCAACACGCGCCTGATCTTCAACATCTGCTTCAACTACGGCGGTCGCTGGGACATTGCGCAAGCGGCGGCCGGTCTGGCGGCCAGGGGCGAAGCCATTACCGAAGCCAGCATGGATCGCGCCATGGCGCTGGCCCACGTGCCGGACCCGGACCTGCTGATCCGCACTGGCGGCGAGCAGCGCATCAGCAATTTCCTGCTTTGGCAGGCCGCGTACGCCGAGCTGTACTTCAGCGTCAAGCTCTGGCCCGACTTCGACGAGGCCGCGATCGACGCAGCCATCGCCGACTACGCCGGCCGCGAACGCCGCTTCGGCATGACGTCCGAGCAGCTGGCGCCGGCCAGCAGCAAGAAGGTCGCGTGACGTCCGGTTCACTGACGCGGGCCTGACCGCCTTCACCATGCTCAAGCAACGCATCATTACCGCGGTGGTCCTGCTGGCCATCCTGCTGCCGGCGCTGTTCTATCCGTCGCCGATGCCGTTCGCGGTTGTCACGCTGGTGCTGATTGCCGCCGGCGCCTGGGAATGGGGCCGGTTGAATGGCCTGCAGCAGGCCGGCGCGCTGTTTCTCGCGCTGGTCTGCCTGGCGCTATGCGCCGCGTCCTGGCAGGCGGGCCTGATCGAGCGCCGCCTGCCGCTGCTGTGGAGCGTCGCCGGCGCGGGCTGGGTGCTGGCGGGGGGCTGGTTGCTGCGCGGCGGCGTGGCCGGCTGGCCGAAGATTCCCAGGACGGTTCGAATCGTGGTCGGCGCGCTCGCGCTCTCAGTTGCCTGGCTGGCGCTCGCCCAGGCCCGCGTCGTCGGCGTCAACTTCCTGTTGTCGGTGCTGGTGCTGGTCTGGGTCGCCGACGTGTCCGCCTATTTCGCCGGCCGCGCGTTCGGCCTCAAGTTCACCAACGGCAAGCTGGCTCCCGCCATCAGCCCTGGCAAGAGCTGGGAAGGTGTGTGGGGCGGCATGGCTGGTGTGCTGGTGCTCGCCGTCTGCTGGGTCATCGCGGATGCGAAGCTCGCCGCGCAGGTGCCCAGCCTGTACACCCGGTTGGCGTTCCAGAGCTGGTGGCTGCTGTTGGTCGGCGCGCTGTTCATGGTCGCGATGAGCGTGGTCGGCGACTTGGTCGAATCGCTGATCAAACGCAGTGCCGGCGCCAAGGATTCCAGCAATCTGTTGCCCGGCCACGGCGGCGTGCTGGACCGGATCGACGCGCTGCTGCCGACCCTGCCGCTGGCAATGATGCTGGTCTCGCTGACCGACCTGGCGCCGCAATGAGGCAGCGCGTCGCCGTCCTGGGCTCCACCGGCTCGGTGGGCGCGAACACGCTGGACGTGATCGCCCGCCACCCGGACCGGTTCGAGGTCGTCGCGCTTAGCGCCTCCACCCAGGTCGACCTGATGCTGGAACAGGTGGCGAAATTCCGGCCCCGCCATGCCGTCATGGCCGACGAGGCCGCCGGCCGCGAGCTGGCGCGCAAGGTTCAGGCGAACGGGCTCGACACCCAGGTCCGATCCGGCCAAGCCGCAATCGAAATGATCGCCTCGCAGGAATCGGTCGATACCGTGATGGCTGCCATCGTGGGCGCCGCCGGCCTGGCCTCCTGCCTGGCGGCGGCGCGCGCCGGCAAGCGACTGCTGCTCGCCAACAAGGAAGCGCTGGTGGTCGGCGGTGAGCTGTTCATGGCGGCAGTGCGCGAGGGCGGCGCCACGCTGCTGCCGATCGACAGCGAGCATTCGGCCATCTTCCAGTCGCTGCCCGAAGACCCCGTCACCTGGGATGCGCGGGTCGAAAAGATCATCCTGACCGCGTCGGGCGGCCCATTCCGCACCCGCGCGCCCGAGACTTTCCGCAACGTCACGCCCGAGGAAGCCTGCGCCCATCCCAACTGGGTGATGGGGCGCAAAATCTCGGTCGACTCGGCCACCATGATGAACAAGGCGCTTGAGGTGATCGAGGCACGCTATCTGTTCGGCCTGCAGCCCCGGCGACTGGAGGTGGTGATCCATCCGCAGAGCGTGATCCATTCGATGGTGCAGTATCGCGACAGTTCGGTGGTGGCCCAGCTCGGCACGCCGGACATGCGGGTGCCGATCGCGTACGGCCTGGCCTGGCCCGAACGGGTGGCCTCGGGCGCGCAGGCCATCGACTTCGCCAACCTGGCCGATATGAGCTTCGAATCCTTCGACAGCCGCGGCCATCGCCAGCGCTTCCCCGGCCTGCAACTGGCCTGGGACGCGCTCGAGGCGGCGCCCGGCACCACCGCGGTGCTGAATGCGGCGAACGAGGTGGCGGTCGGCGCCTTCCTTGACCGGCAGATCCGGTTCGACCAGATCCATGCCGTGAATCTCGCAACTTTGGAGGCTGTGGCGCCCTCCAAGCCTGACACCCTGCAGGATCTGCTGGCCCTGGACGCGCAATCGCGTGCGGCGGCGCAGCAGGCCCTGGCCCGGATGCGTTCCTGAGCGGAGGCAATTCCCATGCTGACCATCGTCGCTTTCATCGTCGCCCTCGGCCTGCTGATTGCCGTGCACGAATACGGCCATTACCGCGTGGCCGTGGCCTGCGGCGTGAAGGTGCTGCGGTTCTCGGTCGGCTTCGGCAAGACGCTCTACCGCTGGCAGCCGAAGAACCCGCGTCCCGGCCAGTCCACCGAATTCGTCATCGGCGTCTTTCCCGTCGGCGGCTACGTGAAAATGCTGGACGAGCGAGAAGGCCCGGTGGCGCCCGAAGAGCGGGACCGCGCCTTCAACACCCAGCCGCTGCGGTCACGGGTGGCGATC
>JACMQP010000181.1 GCA_014376915.1 Ramlibacter sp. | reverse complement strand
TTGTTGCTGACCGTGCCGGAGCCGACGATGCTGCCGGCACGCACGTTGCGGGTCTTGCAGATGTGAGCGATCAGCTGGCCGAAATGGAAGGTCATTTCCGGCCCGGCCTCGCACATGCCGACCTTGCGCCCGTTCCAGGCGCTTTGCAGCGTCAGGTGCAGGCGACCCTTGTCCCAGGCGTCTCCGACTTCGTCGAGCGTGACCGCGACCGGGCTGAACGCGGTCGCCGGCTTGCTCTGGAAGAAGCCGAAACCCTTGGCGAGCTCGTTCGGGATCAGGTTGCGCAGCGACACGTCGTTGGCGATCATCAGCAGGCGGATGCCGTCCAGCGCCTGCTCCGGCGTCGACATCATCGGAACGTCGCCGGTGATGACCGCGACCTCGGCCTCGAAGTCGATGCCGAAGTCCTCCGACGGCACCACCACGTCGTCGCGCGGGCCCAGGAAGTCGTCGCTGCCGCCCTGGTACATGAGCGGGTCGTCGTAGAAAGTTTTGGGCACTTCGCTGTTGCGCGCGGCCCGCACCAGTTCCACGTGGTTGATGAACGCGGAGCCGTCCGCCCACTGATAGGCGCGCGGGAGCGGCGCCATGCATTGCATCGGGTCGAACGCAAAGGCATGGTGGGCCTTGCCGTTGTTGAGCGTCTCGGACAGGTCCTGCAGCTGCGGCGAAATGAAGCTCCAGTCGTCCAGCGCCTGCTGCAGCTTCGCAGCGATGCCGGTCGCATAATGCGCCGTCGCGAGGTCGCGCGACACCACCACCAGCTGGCCATCGCGCGAGCCGTCCCTATACGTTGCGAGCTTCATTGAATCTGTTCCCGGACCACGAGAATGCGCTAGAGTCCCAGCACATTACGCAATGTGAAATGAATTTACCTAAACGTAATTCTAGCGGAGCCTGGCGACGATGAAGGAGCGCGCGGGCATTCAATCGGTCGAGGTCGGCTTCGGGCTGCTGGACGTTCTGGGCAAGGCTGCAGGTCCGCTGATGCTGCGCGACCTCGCCGCCGCCGCCGGCATGAGCGCGGCCAAGGCGCACCGCTACCTGGTCAGCTTCCAGCGGCTGGAACTGGTGACGCAGGACGCGATCAGCACCCGCTACGACCTCGGGCCTGCGGCCCTCAAGCTGGGACTGGCCTCGCTGTCGCGCATCGACGCCGTCAAGCTGGCGCGGGAGCGGGTGCCGAAGATCATGGAGCAGATCGGCGGCCACACGCTGGCCCTGGCCGTCTGGGGCAATCACGGCCCGACCGTCATCCACTGGGAAGAATCACCGCACACGGTGACGGTGAATCTGCGGCTGGGCGACGTGATGCCGCTGCTGCCGTCGGCCACCGGCCGCTGTTTCGCCGCCTACCTGTCGCGGGACGCCATCGCGCCGATGCTCAGGGACGAGATCGCGCGCGCGCAGAAATCCGGCCGTACCGACCTGCCCGCGAACATGACCGAAGCGCGGGCGATGCTCGACAAAGTGCGCGAGCGTGGCGCGGCACGGGTGGTCGACACACTGCTGCCCGGCATCGTCGGCTTCTGCGTGCCGGTGTTCGATTCCGACGGCCACATCGTGCTGGGCATCGTCGCCGTCGGTTCGGTGGCGACCTTCGACCCCGAATGGAAGGGCGCGGTGGACCAGCCGCTGCGGGCCGCCGCGTCGCAGCTTTCCAGCGACCTGGGATGGCGCGGATGACGTTGTCGCGTCCGGCGGCCGTCCGCCCGCTGGCGCTGCTCACGCTGGCGGTGCTCGCGGCGCACTTGCTCGTGCTGGCGCAGGCCGGCCGGCGCCAGCCACCGCCGGCCAGCCTGCGTGCGCTGGTGACGCGGGTGGTGAACGCGCCGGGGCCCCAGGCGCAACCGCAACCGCAACCACCGGCGCCGGCGCCGGTCCAACCACCGGTCCCACAGGAACGGCAACCGACGCCGCGGCCGCGACTCGCGCCCCCGACGCCAGAAGCACCACCGGCAGCCAGGAACACCAGCGCGCTCGCCGAGCCGATCGCCGCCGCCCCGCCGGAACCGCCCGCTGCGCCTGCGTCGGCAGCAGCCATGCCGGCCGACAGCGATCCGGCAGCCGCGCCGCCAGTGGCATCGGCGTCGGCGTCGACCGACGCGGCCGCACCGGCGCCCGCGATCGCCTACGCCATTCCCGGATCGGTGCGGCTGCGTTATGCCGTCACCGGCCGCGCGCGCGGCCAGAGCTGGAACGTCAATGGCGAGCTGCTCTGGCGCCAGGATGGCGAGCGCTACGAGGCCCAGCTCGACTACTCCGCGCCGCTGTTGCCGTTTTCGCGCACGCAGCGCAGTACCGGCCAGCTTCGTGCCGAGGGCCTGTCGCCGTACAACTTTTCGGACAAGGGCAGCCGCAGCGAGCAGGCCACCCATTTCGAGCGCGACACCCGCACCCTGATCTTCAGCAACAACGCGCCCGAGCAGCCGTTGCAGCCCGGCACGCAGGACCGCCTGAGCGTCTTTCTGCAGCTTGGCGCGATGCTCGCGGCCGCACCGGAAAAGTTCCCGGCCGGCACCGAGATCACGCTGACCACCGCAGGCACCCGGGACGTCCAGCCCTGGACATTCACCGTGGAAGCCGACGAAACGCTGGACCTGCCCGGCGGCAGGGTCGCAACCCGCAAGCTGACCCGCCAGCCCGGCGCCGAATACGACATTCGGGTCGAACTCTGGCTGGGCACCGGCATGGACTACGTGCCCGTGCGCATCCGTCTGACACAACCCAATGGGGATTTTGTCGACCAGCAGTGGTCCTCTACCGACAGGCCCTGAGCCCGCGACTGCCTAGTCTGGAAACCAGAGGAAGGGCCTGCCGGCGTTACCCCGGTCCACCTTGAAATGGGTCCAAACGTTGCCACATAACGCGGTAAAGGAAACTCACCATGCAAATGCTTTATGACTCGGACGCTTTCGTCGTTGTGCACATGCAGGCGAACGAGCCCCTGGCAGGCCATCCTGCGCCGGGGATCGCGCGGCACGGCTTCGAGATCGTCGACAAGCGGTCCAACAAGGAGGTCTATCTCGACGGCTCCTGGGCCGAGGCCTTCCAGCGCCAGATCAATGCCTGGCAGGTGAACACGCCGACCCAGGAAGAAGTCGAGACCACGCTCGACGGCTACGCCGAACTGGCGCAGAACCCGCTGGTGGTGCATTAATCCCGGGGCGCTGTTTCGCGGCCGTAGCGCCAGCGGAACAGCGGCCCCACCAAGATCAGCACCGCCACGAGGCGGCAGACCTGCAGAGCCGTGACCATCGGGACACCGAGTTGCAGCACCTTGGCGGTGATGGCCATCTCAGTGATGCCGCCCGGCGAAGTCCCCAGGATCATGGTGGCCGCGTGGAGCCCGGTTTTCCAGGCCAGCAGCGCGGCAAAGCCAGCGCTCAGCGCGATCATTCCCAGCGTCCCCCACAACACCGAGAGCAGCCAGCCGGGCGCGGTGCGGACGAACCTCGCCTCGAATCGCACCCCCAGGCTGACGCCGATCACCAGTTGCGCAAGGTTGGTCATCCACTGCGGCAGCGCCGACAGTTCGATGCCTGCCGTGGTCAGTCCCATGGAGACCAGCAGCGCGCCGAGGAACCATGGATTCGGCCGGCCGGTGCGCGCCATCAGCCACGAACCGACACCGGTCGCCAGCGCCAGCAGCGCCAGCCCGCCCCAATGCACCACCCGCGGCCCCGGCGGCGTCAGGTCGATGCCGTGCAGGCCGCTGAAGGTGAAGGCGAACGGGATCAGGATGGTCACCAGCAGCAGCCGCAGGCTGTGGCTGCCCGCCACCAGGTCGGTGCGCGCGCCTTCGCGTTCGGCCAGCAGCGTCATCTCCGAGGCGCCGCCGATCGAGCCGGCGAAATAGCAGGTTGCGCGTCGCTCGTGCTGCGTGCCCGGCAGCCGCGCCGCCTGGCTGCGGTACATCCACAGGCCGAAGGCCCAACCCAGGCCCAGGGCCCAGACGATCGCCAGCGCGATCACCCACCACAGGCTGGCCAGCAGGCCCGCGACCTGCGGCGTGAAGTACAGGCCCAGCGCCGTTCCGATGGTCCACTGCGCCACGTTGCGCAGCGGGTTCCAGCTCTGGGTCTGCACGCCCCGCATCGAGGCCGCGGCGGTCACCACCAGCGGCCCGATCATCCACGGCAACGGCATGCGCAGCCAGGCGAAAGCGACGGCGGCGGCGAGCGCCAGCGCCAGGGTGAAGGCGATACGAAAAACGGCGCTGGAACGCATCGGCGTTAGCCGCCTGGCGTCGCGCGCCGAGCGCTGCCACCGCGCCGGCGATCGGCCCGTGGCAGGGACGACGCGGACTCCAGCATTTCTCCGGCCCGCTCCTGGATTCGCTGCAGCAAGCGGTCCAGCACGGCGATTTCGGCGCCGGCCAGCTTGGACATCAGGTCGCGATTGACTTCCTGCACCACCGGCAGGATCTGCTGGTAGAGCTTGCGCCCGTGCGGCGTCAGGGCCAGCTCGACGTAACGGCGATCGCCCGGCCGCGGCAACCGGCTCACCAGCCCCTTTTTGACCAGACTGACGATCGCCTTGGATGTCGCGGACTTGTCGAGTTCGGCCCGCGCAGCCAGCTCCGACGAGGTGGTCCCGCCGGCTTCCCAGAGCAGTGCGATCACCACCCATTCACGGCGCGTGACGCCGAACCGGCCTTCGCAATAACGCAGCACCATGCCGCCGCCGACCGCCCGAACCCGGTTCAGGCGATACAGCAGCATGTCGGGCAGGCCCTGGGGATGAAGCAGGCGGATGGCCGCTGCGGTGATGCTCATTGGCTAGGGGAAACACCGATAACAGTGTCTTTCAACCATTATTGCAGTTCACCCAGAATAACGGCTCGATGACCGATACCTCCCTGCCCGACGAAGCCGCCGCGCGCCGCGAACTGGCCGCCTGTTACCGGCTGTTCGATTTTCTCGGCTGGTCCGAGATGATCTTCAACCACATCACGCTACGGGTCGACTCCGGCCCCGGCGGCAAGCCGCACTACCTGATCAACCCGTTCGGGCTCCACTACAGCGAAGTCACGGCCGCCAATCTGGTCAAGATCGACGTTGAGGGCAACGACATCGATCGCAGCGGCCGGCTGGTCAACCAGGCCGGTTTCGTGATCCACGGCGCCATCCACCAGGCCCGCGACGACGCGCACTGCATCATGCATGTCCACACGACGGCGGGCTGCGCGGTCTCGTGCAAGGAGAGCGGCCTGCGCCATGACAATTTTTACAGCGCCGCGTTCTACGGCGATGTGGCCTACCACGACTACGAGGGCGTCACCACCGGGCTGGAGGAACGGCCGCGGCTGGTCAAGGCGCTCGGAACCAAACGCTGCCTGATCCTGCGCAACCACGGGCTGCTGGTGACGGGGCAAACCGTCCCGGAGGCGTTCCAGCGGCTGTGGATGCTGCAGCGGGCCTGCGAGATTCAGCTGGCCAGCGACGCCGGACTTGGCCCCAACCGCGCCATCCCCGTTGGAATTCTGGAGCGGGTGCCTGCCACCCGCGCGAAGATGAACGTCGACAAGGAAGGCAACGCCCGCAAGATGTTCGATGCCATGTTGCGCCGGTCCGGCATCCGGCCCGAAGCGCTCTGAGCCCTCTGGCTCGACCCTCAACGTCCCTGGAGAAAACAAAATGTCACTTGAAGTCGTCCGCCTCGGCGGCAACATCGGCGCCGAAATCCGCGGCCTGGACCTGACCCGGCCGCTGTCGCCGCAGCAGTTCGAAATGCTGCACGCCGCCTTCGTCCGGCACGAGGTTCTGGTCTTTCGCGACCAGGACATCACGCTGGAGCAGCAGATGGCGTTCGGCCGCATGTTCGGCGAGCTGTCGATCCACCCGTTCAGTCCCAACCTGGACGACCAGCGCGAAGTGATCGTGCTTGACTATTCCGCTGACAACCCGCCGGCCCTGACCGACCAGTGGCATGCCGACGAAACCTTCCGCACCGCCCCGCCATCGATCACCATCCTGCGCGCCAAGGTGGTGCCGGAATACGGCGGCGACACCCTGTTCGCCAGCATGACTGCGGCCTACACCGGGTTGTCCGAGCGGATGAAGCAATACATCCATGGACTGGAAGCGATCCACGACTTCAAGCCCTGGCGCCACCTGTTCACCACCTCCGAAGCGCACCAGGCCAAGCTGCGTGAGCTGGAGGGGCAGTTCCCCAACCCGTCGCATCCGGTGGTGCGGCTGCACCCGGTCACCGCGCGCCGCGCGCTGAACGTCAATGCGCAGTTCACCGTCAGGATCAAGGGGCTCAAGGAGGACGAGAGCAGCATGATCCTGCAGTACCTCTACAGCCGGGCCCAGATTCCGGAATTCCAGCTGCGCGTCAAATGGACGCCGCACACCGTGGTGATGTGGGACAACCGCTCGACCCATCACTACGCACCGCACGACTATTACCCGCAACGCCGGACCATGAACCGGGTCACCATCACCGGCGAGCCGGTGCAGGGCGTCACGGGCAGCTACACGCCCGAGCCGGGAGTCGAGCCGCTGCCGGATGGCCACAACGTGAAGGTGACGCCCGGCGCCAGGCGCCCGATCCGCGAGTTCGAACGTGGCCTGACGCAAAAGGCGTCCGCATGAAGCCTGTTTCCAGGCGCCGCCTGCTGCAGGGCGCCGCACTCGCACTCGGCGCGAGCAGCGCCCTGACCGGCCTGGCGCAGGCCGGCTATCCCGACCATCCGATCAAGCTGCTGGTTCCCTTCCCGGCAGGTGCGCTCACCGACAGCCTCGGCCGGCTGATGGCGGAGCGCTTGCGGCCGGTGCTGGGACAGGCGGTGGTGGTCGAAAACCGGCCCGGCGCCGGCACCTTGCTGGGCGCCAGCCAGGTCGCCAAGTCGCCGCCGGACGGCTACAACCTGATCGTGGCCACCAGCACCACGCTGGCCATTGCGCCGGCGATGTTCGCGGCGCCGCCGGCGGTCGCAGCGGATTTCATCGGTGTCGGCATGATCGGCAGCGTCACCCTGATCCTGATCACCCGTCCCGATCTCAAGGCGCGCAATCTCACGGAACTGGTCGCGCTGCTGCGCGCCGAGCCGGGTAAATACAATTTCGGTTCGCCCGGCAACGGCACCATGCACCAGCTGCTGGTGGAGATGATCAAAAGCCAGGAGAAGGTCAGCGCCACGCACATCCCCTACCAGGGCAGCATGGGCGCACTGAGCGACTTGATGACGGGCCGGATCGACTTCATGTTCATCGATGCTGTCGCCGGCCTGCCGCAGATCCAGGCCGGCAAGGTGAACGCGATTGCCGTCGCCGGCGCCAAGCGGGCCCCGGCCCTGCCCCAGGTCGCGACCGTTGCCGAAACCTATCCGCGCATCGACATGCAGGCCTGGCAATCGATCGCGGCGCCCAAGGGCACTCCGATGGCTGTGGTCAGCCGCCTGAATGCGGAGATGAACAAGCTGCTGGAAACGCCCGAGTTGCGCGCCACCCTGCTCAAGCTCGGCGTCGAGGCCAATCCGATGTCGGTGCAGGGGCTCAATGAGCTGATTGCGACGGACGAAAAGCGTTTCGGCGACCTGGTTCGCGCCGTCGGCGTCAAGGCGAACTGAGGCGGCTCACAGGGTCCGCAGGAAGACCGGGGGCCGGCGTCGACCCTGTAGCATGGAACCATGATGCGCCGACTCGCAATATTGCTGCTGGGACTGCTGGCGGCCGCCTGCGCTCCCACGCTGGCGGCGGCCGCCATCGTGGAATCCACAACCGCGCTGCTGCTGCTCGGCGAGCAGCACGACGAGCCGGACCACCAGAAGCTGCAGCGCGAGATGGTGCAGGCACTGGCTGGCCGCGGCGTGCTGGCGGCCCTGGCGCTGGAGATGGCCGAAGAAGGCGCCAGCACCGCGGGGCTGGCGCGGGAGGCC
>JACMQP010000180.1 GCA_014376915.1 Ramlibacter sp. | reverse complement strand
TTGCGCTCCTTGTCCAGGTCGTCCTGCATGGTGGAAAATGCTTCGACGATGGCCTCGATCCGCTGCTTGAAGCGCGGGCCGGTCAGGTACTGGTAAACCATTTCGGCCTTGGTCTGCTGGCCCTGCGACAGGGCCCGGGTCTGGCTGACTTCCAGCAGGCCCTGGCGCAGCATCATTGCGACCGGCATGGCGGCTCGCGGCGACGTGACCCAGACGCCGTCGGCGAAATCAAAAGTCTCGACGCCCTTGGGCAGCACCTGGCTGACCAGCACGCAGACTTCGGCCTTGGCGCGGCGCTGGTCGTCGCGCAGCTTGGCCAGCCAGCCGTCGCTCCAGTTGCGGGTGCGCTTGGACTCCCACAGGATGCTGCCGCACGCCACCCCTGAGGGGCTGTTGACCCGGTGCAGCGCGTCGCCGCCGAACTCGCCTTTGGGGACCGGCTCGATCAGGTCGTACGGAAACTTGCTGCGCAGCAGATTCTCCAGCTCCATCTCCTGCACCTCGCCTTGCAACTGTTGCGAGCCCTGCTCCGCCTTCTGCTTGAGCTCCTCGATCTTCTGCTGCATCGACGCGATGGCCTGGTCCTTCTCGGCCACCTTCAAACGCATGCCGTCTTCGGCTTCCTTGCGGGCCAGGCTGCGCACTTCCGTCAGGCCGTCCTGCACGCGCTTTTCGACCGTGAGCTCCAGCTCGCGCCGGGCGTCGTCCAGCTCGCGCTGCTTCCTGATCAGCTCGGCCTGCGCCTGCTGCGCTTCGGCCAGCTTGGCGTCGCGTCCGCGCAGCACCTCCTGCAGTTCGGCCAGTTCACGCGCCTTGCCGTCCATCTCGGCGGCGAGGGCCAGCCTGGCCTTGCGCGCTTCCTCGGCCGCGACCCGGCTGCGCTCGGTCCTGAGCTGGCCCGCGACCTGCTCGGCAACCTGTTCTTCCAGCCGGCGGCCGGCTTCGAGCAGCTCGGCCTCCTTGCGGCGCGCCGCGCCTTCGCGCTCGGCGGTCGCCGCATCCTTGCGCGCGATCTGTTCCTCGAACTGCTTGCGGGTCGCGGCCAGCAGCGGCGCCGCCAGCGATTCCGTCAGCTTGATCTCGATCCTGCAGCCGGGACAGGAGATGGTCGGTTCAACCATGGGGTCCTTTTTTATATCGTGTCGCCATCATTTTCCGCCCACGCGGCAGGCGCTCGGCAAGACCACCGGTAAACTGCCTCGGTGCCACCCCTGCCTCTCGTCGACCCTTCCCTCTGCCCCGTGTGCGGCCAGCCCAACCAGTGCGCGATGGAGGAGCAGAAGACCACCGGCCTGGAACAGCAGGCGTGTTGGTGCACCCATGTCGACTTCAGCCGCGACCTGCTGGCCCGCATCCCGCGCGAACTGCAGGGCATGAGCTGCATCTGCGCGCGCTGCGCGCAATCCGGCCTGGCGCGGTGAGCGGCGCCGCCAGCCTGGCGGCGCTGCGCGAGCGCTACGGCCCGCGCTACCGCTGGCTGCTGCTGATCTCCCTGATGGTCGGGACCATGGCCTCCATCATGTCGTCGACCGTCGTCAACGTCGCCGTGCCCGGCCTCAGCCATCATTTCGGCATCGACCAGAGCCGGGCGCAGTGGGTGAGCTCGGGCTTCATGGTGGCGATGACGGCGTCGATGCTCACCACCCCGTGGCTGCTGGCGCGCTTCGGCTACCGCATGGTCTACGCCGGCACCATGCTGCTGCTGATGGCGGGCGGCATCGTCGGCGGCCTGGCCAACGATTTCAGCGTGGTGCTGGGAGCGCGCGTCGCCGAAGGCCTCGCCGCCGGCATCGTGCAGCCGATCCCGGCGATCGTGATCCTGCGCGGTTTCGGCCCGCAGGAGCAGGGCCGGGCCAGCGGCATCTTCGGCATGGGCGTGGTGCTGGCGCCGGCCATCGGCCCCAGCATCGGCGGTGTGCTGGTCGACCTGTTCGGCTGGCGCTCGATCTTTTTCATGGTGGTGCCGTTCTGCCTGCTGTCTTTGTGGCTGGCCTTCAAGTTCGTGCCCACCACCGCGCCCGGCGGCGCCGCGGCCGAACGCACCAATGCGCTGGACTGGCGCGGCCTGACGCTGGGGAGCGTCGGCACTTTGTTTCTGCTCAACGGGCTGGTCGAACTGCGCGGCGGCAGCGCCGCATCCTGGTTCCTGTTGCCGGGCGCGGCGCTGGCGCTGGCGGCGTTCATCGCGTGGCAGCGCCGGCTGCTGGCCACGGGCCGCGAGCCGCTCATGAATCTGAAGCTGTTCGGCTACCGCAGTTTCGCGATGGGCAGCATCGTTGCTTTCATCTACGGCACGGCCCTGTTCGGCTCGACCTACCTGCTGCCGCTGTACATGCAGGTCGGTCTCGGCCTGTCGCCCTCGTACGTGGGCACCATCCTGCTGCCGGCCGGGATCGTACTGGCCATCACCATCCCGATGGTCGGCCGGCTGGCGGACCGGCAGCCGGCCTACCGGCTGGTGAGCATCGGCCTGGCCCTGCTGGCGCTGTCGTTCGCGCTGATGGTGACCGTGCAGTCGGGCCGCGCGATCGGGCTGCTGGTGGCCTGGGCGGTGCTGGGACGGATCGGACTTGGCTTCATCCTGCCCTCGCTCAACCTTGGCTCGATGCGAGCGCTCGACGTGCACCTGATCTCGTACGGCGCCAGCGCCATCAACTTCGTCCGCATGCTCGGCGGCGCATGCGGGGTCAGCCTGTGCGCTATCGTGCTGGAATGGCGGATCGCCGCTCATGGCGATTCGCTGGCCAACGTCGCCACCAGCCCGGCGCGACTGGCGGCTTTCCACGAGGCGTTCTGGATGCTGGCGGCGCTGTGCAGCGCGGCGTTGGTGGCCGCCTGGCAACTGCGGGAACGGCCACCATCGGAACATCTCGCCAGGAATTGACATGTGCCAACTGCTCGGGATGAACTGCAACGTGCCGACCGACGTGACCTTCAGCTTCACGGGTTTCGCCCAGCGCGGCGGCCGCACCGACCACCATGCGGACGGCTGGGGCATCGCTTTCTTCGAGGGTGTGGGCCTGAGGCACTTCGTCGACCACCAGCCGGCC
>JACMQP010000179.1 GCA_014376915.1 Ramlibacter sp. | reverse complement strand
GCCAATGGAGCCCCGCGCAGCGACTGCTGGCCCTGCAAGAAAGCCATGCCCTGTCCGGTAGTGCGCTGCACGCCTGGTGTCGCGAGAAGGGTTTGTTCGAGCACCAACTCAAGCAGTGGCGCGATGCGTTCTGCGCGATGGGCAGCACCGGTGTTCAGACACCCGTGGTCAGCGCCGCCGCGCAACGCGTGGCCAAACACCGCGCTGCGCGATCTGCAAGCCCGCCACGACCGCTTGCAGCGCGAGATGCGCCGCAAAGACCGTGCCCTGGCCGAGGCCGCCGCCTTGCTGGTGCTTCGAAAAAAGTTCCAAGCCTTGGTCTTGCAGCAATCGGAGGGCGAGGACACATGAGCTCATCTGCACAACGAAGTGCTTTGCTGATATTGATCGATCAAGCTTGCGCGTGTGGCGCTCGGCTGCACCGGGCCTGCGCCGTCATCGGCCTGGCTGCGCGCACCGTGCAGCGCTGGCTCGCGCTTGCTGCAGGAGCTGGCCTCCATGTCCTGCATGTCGGTGACCGTCGCGTCTCAGCGCTGCGCGTTCACAACTGCCCGCCCAACAAGCTCAGCGATGCTGAGCGCGAAGCCGCCATGGGCGTGCTTAACAGCGTCGAGTACAAAGACCTGCCGCCCAGCCAGATCGTGCCCCGCTTGGCCGATCAAGGGCTGTACCTGGCCAGCGAATCGACGCTGTACCGCTTGCTGCGACAGGCCGGGCAGCTGACCCACCGGCGCATCGAGCGGGCACCGCACAAACGCAGCAAACCGCGCGCCTTGGTAGCCACCCAGCCCGATCAGATCTATTGCTGGGACATTACCTATCTGCCCACTCACGTGCGCGGCACGTTCTTCTACCTCTACCTGTTCGTTGACCTGTTCAGCCGCAAGGTAGTGGGCTGGCAGGTGTTTGACAGCGAGAGCGCACAGCAGGCCGCGCAGCTGTTGCAAGACATCTGCCTGCGCCGTGGGATCGCGCCCGAGCAGCTGACGCTGCATTCGGACAACGGCAGCCCGATGAAGGGCGAGACGATGTTGGCCGCGATGCAGCGTTTGGGTGTGGCGCACAGTCGAAGTCGTCCCTCGGTGAGCAACGACAACCCGTACTCGGAATCGTTGTTCAAGACTTTGAAATACCGCCCACAGTTCCCGTTGACGGCGTTTGCAGATTTGCTGTGCGCGCGGCGCTGGGTGACGGCGTGGGTGCGTTGGTACAACGAGGAACATCGGCACAGCGCGATCCGCTTCGTGACACCCAATGAGCGCCATGCGCAGCTTGATGAAAAGATGCTGCAAGCGCGGGGCGAAGTTTATGAATTGGCACGCCGCCAAAACCCGCTGCGCTGGTCAGGACAGACCCGTGACTGGGGCTTCATAACCACCGTTACCCTCAACCCAGACACGCCTCAACTCAAGGAGCCCGAAGCCGCCAAACAGGCTGCTTGATTCAACACCTTCATGCGACAACTGGCTTGACAGCTTCCGGTTCAGGCGACCACCGCTCCGCAGACGGCCAAACCCAAACACGTTGGCCGATTTAATCCGTCCTGGTCTAAGCCGCTCTCCGTCGGTTCGCTATCGGGCTGAACGTCATCGAGGCTGATCATTGCGAGGCGACCAACCGCTGGATCCCATGCCGACATAGCGTTGAAGTTTCGACTTCACGTGCTGCTGCAAATCAGCGCAGCTCCCGATAGGCGATTCCGCGTCTTCGACCGATGGATTTCGAGATCGGGTGTTGAACCCAGACGAGCGTCTGAGGGCGGACTTCAGGCACGCCATCGGCACGAAGATGCCGGTACGAACGAGAGCCAAGCTGCCGGCCGCGGCCAAAGAGCAAGGGACCTTCATCGAGGCCAACCCCGAGCGGGCGTGGTCCTACTTCCAGGATCCTTGAGTCAAGTGAGCGAACTGGGGGACTCATTCCTGCCGAATCAATTGCACGACAACACCCCATGAAGATTCGCTGAGTAACGCTCGGTAAATGCCGCCGCGTCCATTCTCGATCACTGCGCCATTGGCTCTCCCGTAATCGCATCACCTCTTTGGCCTGGGCTCCGTCGGCGTAGCAGTACGCGGTTTGACGTATGGCGCTCGGGTCGTTGGGGCCGCGATAGTTCCGCATGGTTCTCTCCGCGTCGAGCCCCCCTTCAGGCGCCTCCCGAGCTCGGGCGGGCCATTCATCACGGCTTGCGGGGTGATCGCATCACCGCCCTCGGCCCCGCCGACTCAGCGCATCATCCGGATTCGGCGCGAATACAACACTTGGGTCGCCGACGAAACGATCGAGGACTACGCGCTGCGCTACACGCCCGGCAGCTACCGCAAGTGGAGCGAGTTCAAGGTAGCCAACACGGCGCTGGGCGCGATCTCGTTCCTGGCGCTGGAGGCCATCGGCGCTTCGATCGCGCTGGACTACGGCTTCTTCAACGCGTTTTGGGCCATCACGCTGGTCAGCGCGTTCATCTTCCTCACCGGCATCCCGATCAGCATCTACGCGGCTCGCCATGCCGTTGACATCGACCTGCTGACGCGGGGCTCGGGCTTCGGCTACCTGGGCTCGACTTTCAGCTCGCTGGTCTACGCCTCGTTCACCTTCATCTTCTTTTCGCTCGAAGCCTCAATTATGGCGACGGCGCTGGAACTCGGGTTTGGCATACCGTTGTGGCTCGGCTACCTGATCTGCTCGGTGCTGGTGATCCCGCTCGTGATGTACGGCATGACGATGATCAGCCGTATCCAGGCTTGGACCCAGCCGCTATGGCTGGTGCTGCTGGTGCTTCCTTATGCCTGCCTGTTCATCCGCTGGCCGCAGGAACTGCAGGGTTTGATGCATGCTTCCTACGGCATCAGTGACGGCCACTTTGACTGGCTGAGCCTGGGCGCCGCAGGCACCGTCGTCGCGTCGATGGTCGCGCAGATCGGCCAGCAAGTCGACTCATTGCGTTTCATGCCCAGCGCGGTGTCGCGGCCCGGCCGCCCGTGGCGTTGGTGGCTGGCGGTGCTCGCAGCCGGCCCCGGTTGGATCTTCATTGGCGGTGCCAAGATGCTAGGCGGCGCCGTACTCGCCTACTTGGCCGTACGCCAGGGCATAGCCCCCTCGCAGGCGGTCCGCCCAACCGATATGTACCTGGTCGGCTTCGCGCAGGTACTGCATGACTCAGCCTGGATCCTCGCGTTGACCTGCCTGTTTGTCATCGTTTCGCAGATCAAGATCAACATCACCAACGCCTACGCTGGCTCGCTAGCCTGGTCCAACTTCTTCGTGAGGTTGACCCACGCGCACCCCGGTCGCCTTGTGTGGCTGGTGTTCAACGTGCTGATCGGCGTCGCACTGATTAAGGTTGGCATTTTCGACGTGCTCGAGGGCATGCTTGGCTTCTACGCCAACTTCGCGGTGGCCTGGATCGGCGCGCTGGTGGCCGACCTGGTCATCAACAAGCCGCTTGGCCTGAGCCCGCCGGGCATCGAGTTCAGGCGCGCTTACCTGCACGACATCAACCCGGTCGGCTTCGTCTCGATGGGCCTGGGCACGGCGCTGGCCCTGAGCGCCTTCGTCGGCGCTTTCGGGCCGCTGGCGCAGGCCTTCAGCACCGGCATCGGCTTCGGCGTGGCCTTCTGCTGTGCGCCGCTGGTGGCCTGGCTGACCGGCGGCCGCTACTACATCGCGCGCCAGCCCGCGCCGCTGGCCGCGGGCAGTTCGCTCACCTGCGGCGTCTGCGAGAAGGCTTACGAGGCCGAGGACATGGCGCACTGCCCGGCCTACGGCGTGCACATCTGTTCGCTGTGCTGTTCGCTGGACGCGCGCTGCCACGACGTCTGCAAGCCGCGTACCGGCATCGCGCACCGCGTCGGCCAGTCGGTCAGGCGGCTGGCGCCGGCGCTGTTCAGCATCGCGCTGGGCCGGCGCATGCACTACCTGGCGTGCATGCTGGGCTTGGCGCTGGTGCTGGGCGCGATCCTGTCGTACATCGTCACGCAGGAGGCGGCCATCCTTCGTGAGCTGGCGCCCAACTCGCCGGCAATGCAGAACTTGGTGAGTATCAAGATCAGCTGCGCGCTCGTGCTGCTGGTGGTGGCCATCGGATCGTGCTGGCTGCTGCTCACGTCGGACAGCCGGCGCGTGGCTCAGGACGAGTCCGACCGCCAGGCCGTGCTCCTGCACGCGGAAATCCAGGCGCACGAGGTCACCGACGGCGAGTTGCAGGAGGCGCGGCAGGTGGCCGAACGCGCCAACCAGGCGAAGAGCCGTTTCATCACCACCATCAGCCACGAACTGCGCACGCCGCTGAACAGCATCCTTGGCTACGCGCAGATCCTCGAGCGCGACCTCGACCTGCCGCCGAACCGGCGCGCTTCGCTGGAGGTCATCCGCAAGAGCGGCGACCACGTCGTGCTGCTGATCGACGGGCTGCTCGACATCGCTCGCATCGAGACCGGCCGGCTGACGCTGGTGAACTCCGAGATCCAGTTCCCCGACCTGCTGAACCAGCTCGCCGGCATCTTCAGGCTCGAGGCCGGGCACAAGGGCATCGAATTCCTGCATGAGGCGGCCGCGGCCTTGCCGCTGGCCGTGCGCGGCGACAAGAAGCGGGTGACGCAACTGCTCATCAACCTGCTGGGCAACGCCGTCAAGTACACGGCGCACGGGCAGGTCGCGTTCCGCGTGCGCTACGCCAACGAGATGGCGGTGTTCGAGATCGAGGACACCGGCCCCGGCATCGACGCCGAAGACCTGGAGCGCATCTTCCTGCCCTTCGAGCGCGCTGGGCAGGCCGACAACGGTGCCGTCGGCGGCGTAGGGCTCGGCCTGACGATATCGCACATGCTGACCGGCCTGATGGGCGGCGAGCTCACGGTGCGCAGCCGGCCCGGCCAGGGCTCGTGCTTCACGGTGCGCCTGTTCCTGCCGGCGGTGGCCAACCCGCGGGTGACGACGCCGAAGCCAACGCCGCGCCACGTCAGCGGCTACGCCGGCGTGCGACGCCGCGTGCTGGTGGTCGACGACGCCGCTATCGACCGCCAGCTGCTGTGCGACGTGCTCGAGCCGCTGGGCTTCACCGTGCTACAGGCCGACTCGGGTATCGAGGCGCTGCGCGTCGCCAGCCAGTTCCAGCCTGACCTGGTGCTACTGGACATTGACATGCCCGAACTCGGCGGTTGGGAGACGGCGCGCCTGATGCGCGTGAACCGCATCTGCGACGCGCCGGTGCTCATCGTCTCCGCCAACGCCTTCGCCAGCGACCAGGGCAGCGAGCTGGGCGTGACGCGCGAGGACTTCCTCGTCAAGCCGCTGCGCATCGACGACCTGCTCGCCCGCGTGCGCGACAAGCTGGACCTGGCCTGGGTCGGCGCCTCGGACGACGCCTCGGCGCAGCCCGGCGCCGGCCTGGCCGGCCCGCTACGCCTGCCCGATGGCAGCGCCGTCGTGCTGCGCCAGCTGGGCGAGATCGGCTACGTGCGCGGCATCCTCGAGAAACTCGACGAACTGGACCGCATCGACGTAGCCTACGCACCGATCACGCGCACGCTGCGCAACTGCGTGCAGCGCTTCGACCTGCAGGCCTATGCGCGTGTGCTCGAGGAGGCACGGGCATGAACCCGCAAGCCCTGTCCGCGATGGCTACTGGGGAGGGCCCAGCGACAGCCCACGAGCGGGCCCCGCACCCAGGCCAGGGGCCGGGAATCGTGCTCATCGTCGACGATGCGCCGGAGAACCTGGCGATGCTGCACGAGGCGCTGGATAACGCCGGCTACCAGGTGCTCGTGGCCACCGACGGACAGCTGGCGCTGGAGCGGGTCGCGCGGCTGCTGCCCGACGTGATCCTGCTCGACGCCAGCATGCCGGGCATCGACGGCTTCGAGACCTGCCGCCGGCTGAAGGCCGACCCGCGCAGCGCGCACGTGCCGGTGGTCTTCATGACCGGCCTGGCCGAGACCGGCCACATCCTCGAGGGCTTTCAGGCCGGCGGCGTCGACTACCTGACCAAGCCGATCAAGCCGCCTGAGGTGCTGGTGCGCATCGCCACGCATGTGCGCAACGCGCGGCAGACGGCCAGCGCGCAGCAGGCCGTCGACGCGGCCGGCCACGCAATGCTGTCGGTCGATGCGTTGGGCCGCGTGCGCTGGCAGTCGCCCGCGGCGCGCGAATGGCTGCACGCCTGGCTGGAAGACGGAGCCTGCCTGCCCGCCGAGGCGATGCACTGGCTGGGAGAAGGCGCCGCGGCGCCGCTGTCGGTGCGTATTGGCCTCTGGCAGTTGAGTATGGCCCGGCTGGCCAGCGACGGCACCGGAACCGGCACCACGCTGCTGCTGCACCGCAGCGCCAGCGTCGGTGAACCGCGCACGCTGGCGCAGACCTACGGCTTGACGAGCCGCGAGTCGGAGGTGCTCTATTGGGTGGCCCACGGCAAGATCAACCGCGACATCGGCGAGATCCTTGGGCTTAGTCCGCGCACGGTCGACAAGCACCTGCAGCATGTCTTTGAGAAGCTCAACGTCGAGACGCGAACGGCCGCCTTGTCGAAGGTCTTCAAGCACGCTGCCCCCGAGCGTTGAGGCGCGTGCCTGTGCGATGCGCGATTTCGCGTATTTGCGATTGGTGCTCTCTTCACGATACTGAGCCTCAGACGCAGCAAGGCTGCGGAAATGCCCGGTCAGGCCGCTTCCCGGTCTGCCGCTCCACACCCTGCACAGCCTCTGGAGTACACGATGAACGACGAGATCAACACCACCGCCGGACACGGCGCAACGGCCTCGACCACCGGAGCGGCCGAGACCGCGCCGAACCTGCCCGACGGCGGCCGCCGCGGGCTGCTGAAGGCGGCGGCGGCAACGGTGGGCGGCGTGCTCGCCGGCGCTCCGATCACGGGCTTCCCGCAGATCATGAAGCGCGACTTCCAGGGCATCACGCTGCGCCACGTCGGCGTGTCGTACGCGGTGCAGCGCGAGATCGGCGAGCAGGCGTCGAAGGACCTCGGCTTCAAGGTCGAGATGCAGAACCTGGACACCTCGGCGTCGATCACGCGCTTCGTCACCCAGCCCAACAGCGTCGACATCGCCGACATGGAAGGCTGGCAGGTCAAGGTGGCGATGGCCCGCGGCCTGCTACAGGGCATTGACTCGAAGAAGATCAAGGAATTCGACGGCATCCTGCCGATCTTCACCACGGGCGTCTACGAGGGCCGCAAGATCTCGCGCCAGGGCATCTCGCCATACGAAGTGATGTACACCGATGGCGCCGAAGCTAAGAAGATCGTCGAAGGCCAGCAGCAGTGGCTGACCTTCCTGCCGCAGGTCTTCAACGCCGACTCGCTAGGCTACCGCCCCGACAAGGTAGGCCGCGAGGTCACAGAGTGGAAAGACCTGATCGACCCGAAGTTCGCCGGTCGTGCCGCCATCCTCGACATCCCGAACATCGGCATCATGGACGCGGCGCAGGCGCTGGAGTCGCGTGGCGACTTGGTCTACGGCAACAAGGGCAACATGACGCGCAAGGAGATCGACACCACGATCAATGCGCTGATCGACCTGAAGAAGAAGGGCCACTTCCGCGCCTCCTGGAGCACCTTCGAGCAGTCGGTCGAGCTGATGGCAAGCGGCGAGGTCTTCATCCAGTCGATGTGGTCGCCAGCCGTCACCGCGGTGCTGGAAAAAGGCATCCCCTGCGTCTACGCACCTGTGGGCATTAAGCCCAACGGCAAGGAAGGCTACCGCGGCTGGTGCAACGGCATGAGCCTGATGAAACACCTCAACGGCAAGAAGCTGGAGGCGGCCTACGAGTACCTGAACTGGTACTACTCGGGCTGGCAGGGCGCCTACGTGGCACGCCACGGCTACTACAGCCCGGTGCCGCGCACCGCCAAGTCGCAGATGTCGGCTGCCGAGTTCGACTACTGGTACCTGGGCAAGCCAGCCGCCGAGATCATCAAGAGCGACCACGGCCAGCCGATCGGCAAGGTCGGCAGCGTGCGCGACGGCGGCTCGCTGGCCCAGCGTTTCTCCAACATCGCCTGCTGGAACACGGTAATGGACGAGAACCAGTACATGGTCCAGCGCTGGAACGAGTTCAAGGCGGCCTGAGGCCAGCGGGCGCAGCAACGTGCCCACACGCTCTTGCTGCGCTCGCAGCCGTCTGGCGGCTGGGCGCGGCGGGTTCCTGCAAGGCCAGAGAGAAACTGCATGTCGCTCCGCATCAAGCCCTATCTTCAGCTCGCACCCTTGATACTCGTCTTGCTGCTGTTCGTCGCAGCGCCGTTGGTTTTCGTGGTGATCGTCAGCTTCTTTCGCAGTAATGGCTTCGACACCATTCCGGCGTTCAGCTTCGAGAACTACGCAGCGCTGCTGAGCTCGAGCCTGACTCTGTCGCTGTACGGGAAGATGATCAAGTACGCGCTGATGACCTGGGTTACGTCGCTGCTGATCGGCTTCTTCGTCGCCTACTTCCTGGTCTTCCACGTGCGCAACAAAGTCGTCGCGATCGGCCTGTTCCTGGTCTGCACGGTGCCCTTCTGGACGTCCAACGTGATCCGCATGATCTCGTGGATGCCGGTGCTGGCGGAGCAGGGCGTGATCAACAGCGCGCTGCTGAAGCTCGGGCTCATCGACGCTCCACTGCGCGTGCTGCTGTTCTCCGACCTCTCGGTGGTGGTGGCCTACGTGCACCTGTTCACCATCTTCATGATCGTGCCGATCTTCAACTCGATGAGCCGCATCGACCGCAAGCTTTTCGAGGCCGCGCTCGACGCCGGCGCGAGCCGCTTCGACACCTTGCGGCTGGTCGTGCTGCCGCTCACCAAGTCGGGCATCGTGATGGGTTCGATCTTCGTCATCACGCTGGTGATGGGCGACTTCTACGTCGTCAAGGTGATGAGCGGCGGCGGCTCGGCGTCGGTGGTTTCGGCGATGTACGACAACGTCTCGACGCTGCTGTTCCCCCCGGCCGCGGCATCGGCGGTGGTCCTGTTGCTCATCCTGACGGTGCTGATCGCCATCCTCACACGCTTCGTCGACGTGCGGCAAGAACTCGTCCGGCAGCGCTGACACCATGGCCCATTCAACTTCTTCCGGTTCTTCCGCCTCCTCCAGCTCGCGGCCGGCGCAGGCGCAGGTCCGCGCACAGGTTCGTGCCCGCAAGGACTCCCGGCCCTGGACCTTCTACGTGCTTGCGCTTTTCTTCTCCAGCTACGTGATCTTCCTGTACGGCCCAATGATGTGCATGTACGTGCTGTCGTTCCAGGGCGAACAAGGCGCGCTCTCGTTTCCGATGCGCGGGGTCAGCCTGCACTGGTTCCACCAGCTGTGGGAAGGCCGCAGCGGCGACATCGCCGGCGCGGTGCAGCGCTCGCTGCCGCTGGCGCTGATCGTGATGGTGATCACCGTCGTTTTCTCGGTCGCGGCCGGACTGGGATTCCGCTACCGCGCCCGCGGAAGCAACGCCATCTTCTACGCCGTCATCATCAGCCTGACCGCGCCCGGCTACATCCTGGGCATCGGCATCGGCCTGATGTTCAGCCTGTTCGGCTGGTCCACCAGCTGGTACACGTCGGCGCTGGGCGCGCAGCTGTCGTGGACGCTGCCGTTCGGCGTGTTGATCAGCTTCGCCGTCTTCGGACGCTTCGACGCGGCCTACGAAGAGGCGGCGCGTGACCTCGGCGCCAGCCCGGCGCAGACGCTGCGTCTGGTAGTGCTGCCGATCCTGGCTCCCGGCATCATCGCCATCGCGCTGTTCGGCTTCACGCTGTCCTACGACGAGTTCGCGCGCACATTGCAGACCACCGGCCCGAGCAACACGGTGCCGATCGAGATCTGGAGCATGACGCAGAACGTGACCTCACCGACGATCTATGCGCTGGGCACCGTCACGACGGGGCTCTCGTTCCTGCTGATCGGCGTGGCCATCACTGCGGTGGTGCTGATCCAGCGCCGCCGCTTCGGCGCCGCCGCCCTGCGCTAGCGCCCACCCTGCCCGAGTCAACGAGCCCATGGACACACCCACCCGCACCCCCGAGAGCGCCGCGACGGCGACCCGCGGCCTGCCGCAAGGCGGCGTCGTGCTCGCCGGCCTGACGAAGCGCTATGCCGACGGTCCGAACGCGGTCGACAACATCGACCTGCGCATCGAGCCCGGCAGCTACTGCTGCCTGCTCGGCCCCAGCGGCTGCGGCAAGACGACGATGCTGCGCATGATCGCCGGCCACGAGACGCCGAGTGAAGGCGCCGTGCTGATCGATGGCCAGAACGTCGTCGGCCGCTCGCCGCGCGAGCGCGGTACGGCGATGATGTTCCAGAACTACGCGCTGTTCCCGCACCTGTCTGTGCGCGACAACGTCGCCTTCTCGCTGCGTGTTCGCGGCCTGGGCAAGGCGCAGCGCCTGCGCGAGGCCGACCGCGTCGTCGAGCAAGTGCAGCTGACGGCGCTGGCCGGCCGCCTGCCGGGCGAGCTCTCGGGCGGGCAGCAGCAGCGCGTGGCGCTGGCACGTGCCATCGTGATGAAGCCGAAGGTGCTGCTGCTCGACGAACCGCTGTCGGCGCTCGACGAGTTCCTGCGGCTGCAGATGCGCGGCGAGTTGCGCAGCATGCAGCGCCAGCTCGGCATCACCTTCATCCACGTCACGCACACGCAGCTCGAGGCGATCGCGGTGGCCGACCAGGTGGTCGTGATGGACAAGGGACGCATCGCGCAGTCAGCGTCGCCTCGCGAGATCTACGACCAGCCGCGCACAGAGTACGTGGCCGCCTTCATCGGCGGGCAGAACGTGCTGCAGGGCCAGGTGGCCGAGCTGTCGGACAGCAGCATCACGCTCAGCGGCGAATACGGCTCGCGCTTCGTGCTGGCGCGCAACGGCGTCTCGGCCGCGGCCGGACAGACGCTGTCGTTCGCGGTGCGCCGCGATCGCATGAGCGTCAGCGTCGACGACGCCGCCACGGCCCTGGCACCCAACTCGCTGCGCGGCCGCGTGCGCGAGCTCGAATACCAGGGCATCTACATGAAGGTCAGCCTCGCCCTCGATGCAGCGAGCTCGCCCGGCTGCGTGGTCTATGTCGAGGAAGGCACCTTCTTCAGGAACCCGGTCAGCGTCGGCCAGCGCGTGCGCTGCTACTGGGCCGTCGACGAGGCCATCGGCCTGGCCGCGGCCGCCTGAGCCCCCCCACACCTCAACCCAGCGCAGGAAGCCCCCATGAAAGACTACGAACTGTTCGATCTCGGCGATGTCGTCCTCCAGTGCAAGAAGACGCTGCACAACGTCAAGCTCGCCTACAAGACCTACGGCACGCTGAACGCGGCCAAGGACAACGTCATCGTCTACCCGACCTGGTACTCAGGCCAGCACTACGAAAACGAGTGGCTGATCGGCGAAGGCAAGGCGCTGGACCCGACGAAGTACTTCATCATCATCCCGAACATGCTGGGCAACGGCCTGTCGACCTCGCCGAGCAACCACCCGGCTCCATACAACAAGTCGCGCTTCCCCGACATCACCGCTTACGACAACGTGCGCCAGCAGCACCGGCTGGTGACGGAGCTGTTCGGCATCGAGAAGATCAAGCTCGTGACGGGCTGGTCGATGGGCGCGCTGCAGACTTACCACTGGGGCGCGCTGTACCCGGACATGGTCGAACGCATTCTGCCGTTCATGGGCTCGGCCAAGTGCTCGCGCCACAACCACGTCTTCCTCGAAGGCGCCAAGGCTGCGCTGCTGGCCGACGAAGCCTTCAAGGGCGGATGGTACGAAAAGCCGCCTGAGAAGGGCCTGCGTGCCTTCGGCCGCGTCTACGCCGGCTGGGGCTTCTCACAGGCCTTCTACCGCCACAAGCTGGACCTCGAGGCGATGGGCTACGCGTCTCTCGAGGACTTCATGGTCGGCTTCTGGGAAGGCCTGTTCCTGAACCGCGACGCCAACAACCTGCTGACGATGCTTTCGACTTGGCAGAACGGCGACATCAGCAACAACGAAGTCTTCAAGGGCGATTTCGTCAAGGCGCTGGGCGCGATCAAGGCCAAGGCGATCGTGATGCCGGCGTCGACCGACCTGTACTTCCCGCCTGAAGACAACGAGTTCGAGGTCAAGCACATGCCAAACGCGACGCTGCAGGTCATCAAGACCGACTGGGGCCACTTCGCGGGCGGCCCCGGCACCAGCCCGGCAGACATCACGGTGCTTGACGCAGCGCTCAAGTCGCTGCTGGCGAGCTGACCGGAATCCGGCGGCTGAGTGCCGCCAACCATCGGCGGGCCCGACTTCGGGCGTGCCAAAAGACATTGACATTGGCTGGCAAGGCATGAGCGAAGAGATCTTGTGTGGATCCGGCGTCGACGTGGACGCTGTGGCGGGTTGGTTGGGGTCCTACGGCGGCGAAGATTCGCCCGACGACATCTCGCGCGGCTTGTTCTCCGGGGAAATGGGCTCGATGCGGCTGCTCAAGCTGTTCGAGCGAAAGAAGATCAAGACCACCTGATTCATTCCCGGGCACTCGATTGAGACATTCCCCGGGCAGATGAACGCTGTAGCCGACGCCGGCCACGAGATCGGCATCCACGGCTATTCGCACGAGAACCCGATCGCGATGACGCCTGCACAGGAGGAGGCGGTGCTCGACAAGTGCATCGAGCTCGTTACGCAGCTCTCCGGGAAGCGGCCCACCGGCTACGTCGCGCCTTGGTGGGAGTTCTCGAACGTCACCAACTAGCTTTTGCTGAGGAAGGGCATCAAGTACGACCACTCGCTGATGCACGACGACTTAACCCCTTACCGCGTGCGCGTCGGCGACCGCTGAACGAAGATCGACTTCGGCCTGAGCGCGGGCGACTGGATGAAGCCGCTGGTGCGCGGCCATGAGACGTCGCTGATCGAGATCCCCGCGAATTGGTACCTCGACGACCTGCCGCCGATGATGTTCATCAAGAAGGCGCCGAACAGCCACGGCTTCGTCAACCCGCGCGACATCGAGCAGATGTGGCGCGACCAGTTCGACTGGGTCTACCGTGAGATGGACTACGCCGTGTTCCCGATAACCATCCACCCCGACGTGGCCGGCCGACCGCAGAGGCTGCTGATGCTCGAGCGCCTGTTCGCGTACATCAGTGCTCACCCCGGCGTGCGTTTCGTGACCATGGACGAGATGGCCGACGGCGATGCGCAGCGCCATCCCTTCACTGGCGGCTGACGGGCCGGGCGCTGCATGTGCGGCCTGTGTGGCGCGCTCGGCGGCCCGCTGCACTGGGCGGCCGGCAGCGCGGTGCTAGATGCGGCCGCGATGGGCACCCAGCGCGCCGAGCGCGCGCGCCTGGCGCGGCTGCTCGACCGCGTCACGCGGCAGCGATCGGTTCGCGTGGCTACCTGGGCTGGCATCTCGTTCGTCGTCAGCGCGCCGACCGGTGCGCAGGAGATCGCCGAAACGGTGAGCGAGGTCTGGGCGGCCGTAGACCGCCTGAGCGCCCGTCCGCTGGACCCGCTCGGCGCTGAGTGGCAGTCGGCGCGCGGTAGCCTGTGATGAAGTCACTCGTCCCTGTCAACGTGCTGACCGGTTTCCTGGGCTCGGCCAAAACAACGCAGCTGAACCGACTGTTGCGCCAGCCCGCATTCGGCCAGTGTGCGGTGCTCATCAACGAGTTCGGCGCCGTTGGCATCGACCACCACCTGATCGAGCGCGCCGAGGGCGACTTGGTGCTGCTGAAGTCCGGCTGCATCTGTTGCACCATCCGTGGCGACCTGGCCGAAGCGATACGCCGTCTGCACGACAGGCACGAGTGCGGCGAGGTTCCCGCCTACGACCGTATCGTCATCGAAACCACGGGTCTGGCCGACCCGATGCCGGTGCTGGCCACGATACTGCACGACCGCGTGCTGCGCCACCACTATCGCGCCGGCAACGTGCTCGCCACCGTCGACAGCCTGAACGGCGCCGGCCAGCTCGAAGAATATCCGGAGAGTCGCAAACAGGCGGCGCTGGCCGATCGGCTACTGCTGACCAAGACCGATTTGTGCAGCGCCGACGCGGTGCGCACGCTGCGCGAGCGGCTCTCCGAGGTCAACCCGGCGGCCGAGATTATTGAGCTTGGTGGGGGCGAGCCCGACGCCGATCTGCTGCTCGGCAGCGACATCTTCAGTGCCGACGGGAAGGCCGTCGAGGTGGCGCGCTGTTTGCGTGCTGCCGGCGCACTCCAGTACTTCCCTGTGCACCGCGGCGACTCCGGCCTGCACCGCGACATCCAGTCCTTCGTGCTGACGATGCCCGACGAGGTCGAATGGGCGGCGTTCAGCCTGTGGCTGTCGTTGCTGCTGCACCGGCACGGCACTCGCGTCTTGCGCATAAAGGGCCTGCTGGCTGTGCGCGGCAGTGCCGAGCCGGTCGTGCTGCACGGCGTGCAGCAGCTGATCCACCCGCCAAGTCACCTGCGCGAGTGGCCGTCCGGGACGCGCGCATCGCGCATCGTCTTCATCGTTCGCGGACTTTCTCCGCAAGGGGTGGAGGATTCACTGAAGGCAGGCGCTGCTCGCCGGCGCCTGACTTTCCAGCCGGTGCGCGGCGGCTCCAAGCAAAGCCTGCCGTGCGGGAACACGGTCCAGAAAACTTCTGTGTGGGGGCCACCGTAACGTCATCGCGAACGTTCCGCTCCTTGCTCTGAAGGTAGCTGCAGAGTGGCATTTCGCTCAGCAGGTAGTGGGCTGCGCCGTGCAGCGGGACAGCGTGAGATGTCTGCACCGAGGTCTGCCTGACCCGGGTTGCCGACATTCGGCTGACCCTATCCGCCAAGGCAGGCACCAAGCAATGGCGCGGGTGCGTGGCGGGTGTAGCGCTTCAGGCGATCGTCGGGAGGACACCGCAAGACAGATCAAGTCAACATCGGCGTCAACAACCTGAGTAAGCCGCCCATCGCCGGGACCGATTCCAGGGAAGAGCGTTCCGCCGGACCCGGAGCAGCCGCGTCACCTCCAGCCCAATTTGCGTGACAAGCAAGCAGCCCCCGCCGGCGACCGCTTATGGACGGGACCGGGCTTTCTAGGGGGTGGCAGCAAGCTGAACTTGGCCAGCAGGGCCATCGCGTCGAGAGTCAACTTCCTGGTGCCGCCTCGCACTCACAGTGTCGGCCAGAAGCGGTTGCTGACGGACAACCATTCCTACGACTGCTTCTGGCCGAAAGCGTGAGTACCCGGCAGCGCCACAAAGCTGACGCTCGTTCCTTGCTGCCTTCGTGAGGCTGAATTGACCCAGGACAACGACTGCAACAACGCTCCGGCGCATCTTGATTGGCCCTCAACTCGTTAGGAGTCCATCATGGGATCCGCAGCCAACACAGTTCATCACGAGCCATGGAACAAGGGCAAGATCGTCGGTCAGAAGGCACCGTTCAAGGTCAAGGAAATCTGGGCCCTT
>JACMQP010000178.1 GCA_014376915.1 Ramlibacter sp. | reverse complement strand
TGCGGCCGGTCAAGCCTTGCGGCCGCTGCCCGATTCCCGACATCGATCCGGCGACCGCGCAGAGCGATCCGGCGGTGAGCGCCACCTTGCGCACCTACCGCAGCAACGAATTGTTGAACGGAGGGCTCAGCTTCGGCATGAACCTGGTGATCGCCGAGGGCATCGACCAGATGCTGAAGGTGGGCCAGGCGGTCAGCGCCAATTACGACTTCTAGGCTGGCGCCGGGCCGTCGGACAGCGGAATGCCGCTGTCATCCTGCTCGAACGCGGGCAGCGGCTCGGTAGTCGCCACGCCGACGAAGCGGATCGGCCGGCGGGTGGTCGCCGGCATCGCCGCGAGCAGAGTCGCCAGCGCCAACGTCAGTTCCGGTTCCTCGAGCCAAACTTCGTCCAGGAGCGCGGCGGCCACGTGGAATTGCAGTACGAGGTCGGACCGCTGGCCCTTGGCAGGCATTTTTCCGGCCGCGACCACCCGGGCCGCCCGGTCGAGGACCACGACCCGCGAGCCGGCCCGCTCCAGGATCAGGCCGAAGCGGGCTTCGCCGATCCGGCTCAGGGTGTCGGTCTCCCGCAGCATCCGGCGTAGCTTGATCACGCTACGCAGCAGGCTCCGCTCCGCCACAGCCGAACCGTCTTGCTCCCTGATCCTGGGGTAGTTGGCCAGGTCGACAAATAGCACCGCCGCGTTTTCGCCGCCGCGCTGGTGGCGGGCCACCAGCTGGCGCAGCCGGTCGTGGAACAGGTGCGGCGCCAGCAGGCCGGTCAGCGCGTCCTGGCGGGACAGCGCCAGCTCGCGGATGGTCGCACCATGGCGTTCGCGCGAATGAATGCTCAACGCCACCAGTAGCAATGGGACCTGCATGCCCATGGCGGCGACCAGGCCGTACTGGTTGGCCCACGACGTCGGCGCGATGCCGAAGATGCGCAGCAGCGTCAGCCCGACGGCGGCCGTGAGCGGCACATACGCGGCCAGCACCCAGAGGCTGGGCTTGTCGCCGCGGCGCCAGGCCAACCAGGCCATCCCCAGGTTGAGCGCGCACGCCAGCGCGAGATAGGCTCCCAGCACCAGGGTGCCCGCGGGTCGGTCGATCACCAGGTAGGCGGCCAGCGCCAGCGGCACGGCCAGCGCAATCCAGCGAGCGAGGGACGCCAGCCGCGGCCGGTGGCCGGCGATGCCGCTCAGGTCACGTACGAACAGGATTGCCGTGGCCGCTGACAGCAGGCCAAGCGCGCCCTGAGCAACGTCGGCCAGGAAACCCGACCGGGGCCACAGCAGGTGGCCGGCGGCGCCCGTGAATGCCGCCATGGCCAGAGCGATGGTGGCGGCGTAGGCCGCGTAGCCGAAGAATGCGCGGTCCCGGAACACCCAGCTCTGCACCAGGCAGGCCGCGATCAGCAGCATCAGCCCGCCCTGCACGAGACCCAGGCCGAGATACGCCAACTGGCTGCGCTGGCCCTGGTCGGTCACGGTGGCGATGCGCAGCGGGATGTTGGAGCGGGCGTTGTGCTGTACCCGGAAATACAGGTCCCGCGGCTGGCCGGGCGGCAGCGCGAGCCGGAACACCGGAAAGCGGCCCGGCTCCGGCCAGGATGCCACCGCGAGCCGGTCGCCGGCCGCCTCGCTGCGCCAGCGGCCGCCTGCATCCTGCTGGTAGAGCGTGACCGAATCCAGTGGCGGCAGCGGCAGTTCTGCCACCCACTCCGTCCGAGAGGCGGCTGGCCGCTGCACCCGCAGGTGGATCCAGAGGGCCGTTGTGGCGCCCAGGGTGCGGATGCGATCGGGCTGGAAGGGCCGGAACGCGCCCGCGCCGGCCAGCACCTGTTCCAGCGATGTGGCGCCGCGGGCATCGGTCCACTCCAGGCCCGCGACGGGGTCGTGCATGGAGCTGGCCGCGTCGTCGAGCACGATCGAGGGCGGAGCGGCCAGCGTGGCCGCCGGCTGGGTTTGCGCTGCGCCGGCGACAGAGCACAGGGCGAGCAGGAGCAGCGCGGCCCACGTGGCCGACGCGGCCTTGCTCACGGCCAACGGCCGCGAAGCGAGCCATCGCATACACTTTCTGCCTTGATTTTCTGGAACTGACATGAGCTTGAAGTGCGGCATTGTAGGACTGCCCAACGTCGGCAAGTCCACGCTGTTCAATGCCCTGACCAAGGCGGGCATCGCGGCGGAGAACTACCCGTTCTGCACCATCGAACCGAACGTGGGCGTGGTTGAACTGCCGGATCCCCGGCTGGACCAGCTGGCTGCCATCGTGGAGCCCGAGCGAGTGGTCCCGGCCATCGTGGAATTCGTCGACATTGCCGGCCTGGTCGCGGGCGCGAGCAAGGGCGAGGGTCTGGGCAACCAGTTCCTGGCCCACATTCGCGAAACCGACGCCACCGTCAACGTGGTGCGCTGCTTCGACGACGAGAACGTGATCCACGTCGCCGGCAAGGTGGACCCGGTCAGCGACATCGAGGTGATCCAGACCGAACTGTGCCTGGCCGACCTCGGCACCGTGGACAAGGCGTTGCACCGTCATCACAAGACGGCGCGCTCCGGCGACAAGGAGGCGGCCAAGATCGTCGCCATCCTCGAGCGCTGCCAGGGTGCGCTGAACCAGGGCATCCCGGTTCGCGCGCTGGAATTCAGCAAGGAAGACCAGCCGCTGGTGAAGCCGCTGTGCCTGATCACCGCCAAGCCGGCAATGTTCGTCGCCAACGTCGCGGAAGACGGCTTCGACAACAACCCCTACCTTGACCGGCTGCGCGAATACGCGGCAAAACAGAACGCGCCGGTCGTCGCCATCTGCGCCAAGATGGAAGCCGAGATGGCGGACATGAGCGATGCTGACAAGCAGATGTTCCTGTCGGAGATCGGCCAGGACGAGCCTGGCCTGAATCGCCTGATCCGCGCGGCGTTCAAG
>JACMQP010000177.1 GCA_014376915.1 Ramlibacter sp. | reverse complement strand
GGGCCAGGCGCGCGCTCATCGCCTGCAGCACGAAGCCGGCGTCGCGCTCCAGGTTGTCGAACGGCAGGTGCAGCTGGAAGTTGTCGATCATGCGCACGATGGTTTCGCGCAGCGTGTCGTGGCTCGGGTAGTAGGAGCGATAGGTCGGCGTGGCCGCGATCTCGTCGTTCTCGATGTACTCGGTGCTGACCGCCGGCCGCACGAAGATGAAGTCGTTGTGGAAGTGGGTGCGGTGCAGGATCTTGGTGGTGACCGAATTGAAGAAGGTTTCGGCCAGTTCCGGCTGGTGGTGGTCCACCAGCTGGCCGATGTAGTGCAACTTGATCTGCTGCCAGACGTCCATCGGCTGCTCGCCGGCCCTGAATTCCTTTTCCAGCCGGGCCGTCGCCTCCTTCACCCGCAGGTCGTAGAACTCGATCCGCTCGCGCTGGGCCCGCTGCTGGCCGTGCCAGTCGGCGGTTTCGAAACGGTGCTTGGCCCGGGCCGATTCGGTGCGGAACAGCCGGTAGTGCCGGTTGAAGCCGTCCATCATCGCCTTGGCGATGTCGTACGCCAGCGGGGAGTCGAGGCGCTGCGGGAATGTGGCCACGCTAGTCCCCAGCGGAAACGGCGGCGGTGGCAGCCGTCACTTGCGTGCCGCCCAGACGCCGTCCACCGCGTCGCGATACAGGTGCTCCATCGCATCGGGGCTGGCCACCGTCATCTTCAGGTCGTGCAGCAAACCGTCGTCAACGCCGAAGGCCCAGCCGTGGATGCTGACCTGCTGGCCGGTGGCCCAGGCGTCCACCATCACGGTGCTGACGCAGACGTTGACCACCTGCTCGATCACGTTCAGGTCGCACAGCGCGTCGGAGCGCCCAGGCTCGGGCAGGCTTTCGAGCAGCGAGCGATGCCGGTCGCGCACGTCCTGGATGTGGCGGATCCAGTTGTCGGCCAGGCCGATGCGCGCGCCTTCCAGCGCTGCCTGGACGCCACCGCAGCCGTAGTGGCCCACCACCATGATGTGCTCCACCTTCAGCCGCTCCACCGCGAACTGGATCGCCGACAACGCGTTCAGGTCGGAGTGCACCACGATATTGGCGACGTTACGGTGCACGAACACCTCGCCCGGGTCCAGCCCGGTGATCTGGTTGGCCGGCACCCGGCTGTCGGAGCAGCCGATCCACATGTACTTCGGCGTCTGCTGCTTGACCAGGCTGGTGAAGAACCCCGGCCGCTCGCGCTCCATCTGCGCCGCCCAGGCGCGGTTGTGGTCGAACAGGTCGGCGATGTTGGCTGTGGTCATGGGGTGATTGTCATCCGGCGTCAGCAAGCAGGCGCGTGGGCATGGCAAGGAGTGCGCCGGCCGCGGTCACCTCGACGGCAGCCAGGCCGGTCCGGTCCGTTAGCGCTTCGATGAAGCGGCCACCATCGAAGCGGAGCATCACGCCGTCAGGCGCGCCGTAAGCGGGCCGCCGCGCAGCGCGGCTGAGCAGCGGCTGCCGCCATGCTTCGCCGTCGAGGTGCGGGCAAAAGGTCGCGTCGATCCAGCCGAGGCCGGCGCGGATGCCGCCGCCGGGAATGCTGTCGGTCACATAGTCGGCGAACCAGCAGTTGGCTCCGGCGCTGATGCCGGCCAGCACAGTCCCGTCTTCCCATGCCTGGCGCAGCGCGGCGTCGAAACCGAATTCGCGCCACACCGCGACCATGCCGACGGTGTTGCCGCCGCCGACGTACACGAGGTCGGCCTCACGCACGGCCTGCGTGTAGTCGCGCTTCATCTCGTAGGGGAAAAAGGCGAGCGTGTCCGCGCGGCATCCCAGGGACGTGAACAGGCGCATGAAGCGCAGTTGCGCGCGTTCGCTGTCGCCACTGGCGGTGCCGAGATACAACACGCGCGGGGCTCCCGCGCGTTGCCGTCGCAGCGAGAGGATGTAGCGTTCCTGCAGCCCGCGCGTGTCCTCCATCAGGAAGCCGCCACCACCGATCGCGACGATCGGCGCGCTCATGCCGCGATGTCCTGGCGGTAGCGGGCGTACACCACACGGTCGATGACGCGCCCGTCTTTGATTGCGCTCTGCGGCATGGTCGCCTCGAGCCGGTAGCCGCACCATGCCTGCGCGTCCGCGAGGGTGTAGGGCCCCGGAAAGCCCTCGAACAGGTTGCCCCGCACCGCTTCATCGTCGGCATGGCGTTGCAATGCAGGCGCGTCCCCAGCACGCAGCGCCCGAAGCACAGATCGGCTGCCAGCCAGGGTGGGCGGGGTGTCAAGTGCTGTCAGTAGCTGCAGGTTCGACGTCACATCGTCTCCGCGAACAGCTCGCGGCCGATCAGCATGCGGCGGATCTCGCTGGTGCCGGCGCCGATCTCGTACAGCTTGGCGTCGCGCCACAGCCGGCCCAGCGGATAGTCGTTGATGTAGCCGTTGCCGCCGTAGATCTGGATGCCCTCGCCGGCCATCCAGGTCGCCTTTTCGGCGCACCACAGGATCACCGATGCGCAGTCTTTGCGCACCTGCCGCACGTGCTCGCTGCCCAGCAGGTCCAGGTTCTTGCCGACGGTGTAGCAGAAGGCCCGGCCGGCCTGCAGCACGGTGTACATGTCGGCGACCTTGCCCTGGATCAGCTGGAACTCGCCGATGCTTTGGCCGAACTGCTTGCGGTCGTGCATGTAGGGCACGACGTTGTCCATCACCGACTGCATGATGCCGATCGGCCCGGCCGCCAGCACGGCGCGCTCATAGTCGAGGCCGCTCATCAGGACCTTGGCGCCGCCGTTGACGCTGCCCAGCACGTTGGCGGCCGGCACTTCGACGTTCTGGAACACCAGCTCGCCGGTGTGCGAGCCGCGCATGCCCAGCTTGTCGAGCTTCTGCGCCACCGAGAAGCCCTTCATGCCCTTTTCGATCAGGAAGGCGGTGACGCCGCGGGCGCCGAGCTCAGGCTCGGTCTTGGCATACACCACCAGCGTGTCCGCATCGGGGCCGTTGGTGATCCAGAACTTGTTGCCATTGAGCAGGTAGTAGCCACCCCCCGAGGCACACGGCTCCTTCCACTGCGCCTTCAGCTTCATCGAGATGACGTCGCTGCCGGCGCCCGATTCGCTCATCGCCAGCGCGCCGACGTGCTCGCCGGAGATCAGCCTGGGCAGGTACTTGCGCCGCTGCTCTTCGCTTCCATTGCGCTTGATCTGGTTGACGCACAGGTTGCTGTGCGCGCCGTACGACAGCCCAACGGAAGCGGACGCGCGGGAGATCTCCTCCATCGCGATCATGTGGGCCAGGTAGCCCATGCCGGCGCCGCCGTACTCCTCGGAGACGGTGATGCCGAGCACGCCGAGCTCGCCCATCTTGCGCCACAGGTCCATCGGGAACTGGTCGTCGGCGTCGAGCTGCGCCGCACGCGGCGCGATCTCGGCCTGCGCGAATTCGTACACCGCGTCGCGCAACGCGTCGATCTCCTCGCCGAGCTGGAAGTTGAGGCCTGGCAATTGCATTTCTTGTCTCCAGTGAACCGGGTCAGTGCCTGATGCCGGCGCGGTCGTACACGGCCATCAGCGTGCAGGTCATGGTGGCGACCAGTTTCTCGGTGCCATCGTCCACGGCGAAGGCACGGCCTTCGGCCACGGTGATGGTGCGTCCGGGCTTCACCACCAGGCCTTCCATCCGGAAGCGCTGGCCCCTGGCCGGCGCCAGCATGTTGATCTTGTATTCGATCGTCAGCACTGCGGCGTCCGCCGGCATCAGGCTGAAGCCGGCGTAGCCGCAGGCTGAATCCAGGGCCATCCCCACGATCCCGCCGTGCAGGAAGCCGTGCTGCTGGGTGAGCGGCCCGGCCCAGGCCAGCTCGAGCACCACCCGGCCCGGCACCACTTCGGCGAGCGCGGCGCCAATGGTCTCCATCGCCTGCTGGCGCGCGAAGCTCGCCGCCACGCGCGCTGCGTAGCCGGCATCGTGAGGGACGAAGTCGGGGTTGGCCATGGGTCGCTCCGGGCGGCGTGGACTGATTGACGTTGACGTCAACGTCAACGCCGATACGAATTATGCCTGCCGCGCCTTTTCGGTCTTGGCCAGCAGGACACGGGACTCGCGTTCGTGGGCCTTCACCTCTTCCAGGTTGGCCTGCAGGTCGGCCATTTGTTCCTCCAGCTGCTTGCGGTGCTGGGCCAGGATGGCCAGGAATTTCTTCAGCTGCGGCCCGGTGTCGCGCGGGCTGTCGTACATGTCGATCAGCTCTCGCGCCTCCAACAGCGACAGCCCCAGCCGCTTGGCCCGTAGCGTCAGCCGCAACCGGGTTCGGTCGCGCGTGCTGTAAACCCGGCTGCGCCCGGCCGGGCCGGAACGTTCCGGGCGCAGCAGCCCCATGTCCTCGTAGAAGCGCATGGCGCGGGTGGTGAGGTCGAATTCCTTCGCCAGGTCGCTGATGGTGTAAGTGGTGGTGGCCATGAGGAGGAAGGTGGGCCCGACGATTACAGCCGAGGTTGACGTTGACGTCAACGTCAACCTGGTGCCCGCGCCCTACGCGGCCCTGGCCGCGCTTCCCGCCAGCCAGGATGGCGGCGGCAGCTCGGACAGCACGAAGTAGAACGTGGTGCTCAGCCCGAGCTGCGACTCGCCCCAGACGCGGCCCTGGTGGCGCGTGACGATCCGGCGCACCGTCGCCAGTCCGATCCCGGTGCCCGGGAATTCGGCTTCGGTATGCAGCCGCTGGAAAGCGCCGAACAGCTTGTCGACATAGGCCATGTCGAAGCCGACGCCGTTGTCGCGCACGTAGAAGACCCTGCTGTCCGGCAGCCGTCCGACCTCGATGATCGCGTCTTCGCGCTGCGAGGTGAACTTCCAGGCGTTGCCCAGCAGGTTCTCCATCGCGATTCGCAGCAGCCGCACGTCGCCCAGCGCGAGCAGGTCGTCGGCGATGGTGACGCTGACCTTGCGTCCGGGAGCGGCTTCACGCAGACCTTCGACGGTTTCGCGCGCCAGCGCCCCCAGGTCCACCTCGCCGAAGCGCAGTGGCGCGCGCACCACCTTCGCCAGCCCCAGCAGGGATTCGATCAGCTGCTCCATCCGCTCGACACCGGCCTGGATCCGGGCCAGGTAATGGTGGGCCCGCTCATCGGGCAGCGCCTCGAGCCGGTGCGACAGCGCCCGGCTGAAGCCGCCGATGGCACCCAGCGGCGCGCGCAGGTCGTGCGACACCGAATAGGAGAACGCCTCCAGCTCCTGGTTGGAGCCGCGCAAGGCCCGCTCGATCGCCTTCAGCTCGGTGATGTCAGTGTCGATGCCGACCCAGAACGCCACCTGGCCATGGTCGCCGAACACGGGCGAGCCCCGGTACGACATCGAGTGGTAACTGCCGTCGCGGGCCCGTAGCCGCCGCACGCCGGCGAGCGGCGAGAGAGTTGCCAGCGCGTTGCGCCAGTTGCCGGCCACCTCCTCGCGATCGTCCGGATGCACCGCGCTCAGGCCACTGTGCCCCAACCAGCCCTCGGGCGTGCCGCCCACCAGCTCGTACCAGGCGCGATTGAGGAAGGTGAGCCGCTCACCAGTGGCGTCCGTGTTCCAGACCACCTCGGGCGCCTGTTCGGCGAGCGTTCGGTACAGCCGCTCCTGCTGCTCGAGTTCGGCGGTGCGCTCCGCGATCCGCGCCTCCAGGCCGGCGTTGAAGTCCAGCACCTGCTGCAGCAGCCGCACGTTGTCGATGGCGATCGAGGCCATTTGGGACAGCTCGAGCGCAGCGTATTCGTCGCGCTCGTTGAAGTCGCCCGCTTCCTTGTCCGACAGCAGCAGCAGGCCAGTGGTGCCGCCGTTGCGGTCCACCAGCGGCACGGCCAGCAGGCCGCGCAACGGCGGCTGGCCGGCCATGCCGCCGAACTGGCGCCACCGCGGATGGGCCAGCAGTTCGTCCTGCGTCAGCCGCAGCGGGTGCCCGGCCTCGGCCACCGCCAGCGCCCAGTCGCTGTCCGCCGTGAAACTGACCTCGGCCTGCCGCGCGCCGATCACATGGCGCACCTGGTCGGCGACGGCCGTCAGCGTGTCTTCCAGCGACTTGCGGCTGGTGATCTCCTGCGCGGCATCGGCGGCCCGCTGCAGCATGAGGGTGAACTCCTGCAGCTCGTGCTCGCTTTCCGTCAGCGCGCGTTCGGCTTCCTTGCGCGCCGTGATGTCCTGCACCACACCGCCGTACCAGACCGGGCGACCGTCGCCGCCTCGGCGCATTTCGGCGATGTCGTGCATCCAGGCAATCTGGCCGTCCGGCCGGATGATGCGGTACTCCATGTTCATCGGCCGGCCCCGCATGGTCGCCGCCTCGCGCGCCGCCGTGTGGCGCGCAAGGTCGTCCGGATGGATGCGGTTGAGGAAGTCCTGCACCGTGCCCGAGAAATTGTCGTGGGATACGCCGAACAGGCGGAACACCTCCTCGGACCACCACACGCGCCCGGTGGCGAGGTCGGTGTCCCAGTTGCCGATCTTGCCGACCCGCTGCGCCTCGATCAGCTTGAGCTGGGTGTCGCGCAGCTGTCGGAACTGCAGGGCCTGCTCGTCCTGCAGCCGCTGCAGTGCGGTGACGTCCGTGAACACCACCAGCCCGCCGCTGATGCCGGCTTCGTCCCGCATCGGCTGGTAGCTGCATTGCAGCAGGCAGCCCGCCGGCACCAGCGCGTTGCGCACCACCATCTGCAGGTGGAGCCCGGTTTCGCCGCGCAGCGCCCGCACCATCGGCAACTCATCCGGCCGGAACAGGGTGGTGCCGTCAGAGTGGTACAGGCCGTAAAGTTGCGGCCACTGCTGCAGCAGCGCCGGCGGCCCCTGCAGCGGGAACAGGCGTGTCGCCGCGTGGTTGAACAGCAGGAACTGGCCAGCCGCGTTCACCGCGAACAGGGCGTCCTGCATGCTGTTGAGGACCAGGTCCAGCACCGCGTAGGCACTGCGGCTGCGGCCCAGTTCGATGTCGCGGTCATGCTGGCGCAGCTGCAGCGACTCCGCCATCAGGTTGAAGGCGGCCCCGATGCGAGCGAACTCGCCGCGCTGTTGCCGGCCTCGCATCGGGATGCGCACGTCCAGCGCGCCAGCCTCCAGCTGCCGCACCACGTCCACGATCTCGCCGGCCGGCTGCACGATCACCCGACCGCCGATCCACCAGGCGGCGGCCACGCCCAGCAACAGCGAAAGGCCCAGCACCAGCAGCTCCTGGCGCAGCTTGTCGAAGCTGGCGCCGGCGACCCGCGCCTTGTCGATGCTCACGATCGCCAGGAAGCCTTCGCCGGCCAGCAGCGTGCTCGGCACATAGGCGTAGATGCGGTCCATGCCGTCGCGGTCGTGGCCCTCGCCGACGCCGCTGGTCATCGTTTGCGCCGCCGACTTCACGACCGCATTGGTCAGGTCCCGCGGCAACGCGGCGTCGCGTGGCGGATAGTCCATCAGCACCCGATCGTGGCGGTCGGCCACCACCACACGCGCGCCGTCGGGCAGCTGCAGGCGGCCCAGCGCGGCTCCGGCTTGCTCCAGCGCCAGCGTCGCGAACACGATGCCGGTGACCTCGCCATCCTCCATGACCGGCGCGGCGAACGGAATGCTCCGCACGCCGGAGAGCCGTCCAACGATCACTTCGCCCATCACGAACCGGCGCTGCGCGAGCGCTGCGCGGAAATAGCCGCGGTCGGCGGCGCTGGCCGCGCCCATGCGGCCGTTGGCGTGGCAGACCAACTGGCCGTCCAGCGAGAGCAGGCCAATATTGGAGTACATGGGGAAGTCGTTGCGCAGCCCCTCGAAATAGGACTGGCAGCGGCTCTGCCCGCCGCTGCGCAACCGGGGCAGGGCGCTGATCGCCCCGAGCAACTGGCGGGCCGACTCCACCGCGACGTCCTGGTTGGCCGCCACCAGAGAGGCGGCGAACTTCATCTGCGACTGGGCCAGCTGCGTGGCCGCTCCGGTTTCGCGCAGAGCGAGCCAGAAGGACAACGCGAACAACGGCAGCGTGGCCGCCACCATCAGGATCACCAACCGCTCGCGCAAACTCAGTCGGCTCTGCATTGCCCTTCCCGGTTGTCGCCGCCGGACGGCGATGCGAAGTTGGAGTGTACGGCCCGCGCTCCGCTCACCAAGCGAGCAGCGTTTCGTCCTTGAGCTGGCTGCGCAACTGTGCGTAGTCGGGGACCACGGTGCGCACCGTATCCCAGAACCGCGGGCTGTGGTCCATGACGCGCAGGTGGCTCAGTTCGTGCGCGACGACATAGTCGATCACGGGCAGGCGGAAATGGATCAGCCGCCAGTTCAGCCTGATCGAGCCGTCGGAATGGGCCGTGCCCCAGCGTGTGCCGGCGCTGCTCAGGGCCAGCCGCGTCCACTTGACTCCGAGTTGCGGCGCGTAGTGGTCCAGGCGTTCCTGGAACAGGCGCTTGGCCTGGCGCATCAGCCAGGCTTGCACCGCGTCGCGGACCTGGTCGGCCGTGGCCGTATGGGGAAGGCCCACGTGCAGCGTCAGGCGGGTGGCGCCGGGCAAGGCAGCGGCATCGGTATTGAGCACGGCGCCCACTTCGTCGAAGGCGTGGCGCGGGTCCAGCACCACGACCACCGGCTCGCCGATGAAGGGGAAGGTGGCGCCGTCTTTCCACTCGATCCGCGCCGACTCGATGCGCTGGCGCCGCTCGTTGGCGTCGTCGAGCTTGCGCAGGATCCAGGTCGACTTGCTCTTCACGGCGGCGTCGATCTCGTACAGCGGCACCCACGTCGGGGCCGTGACGGTGAGCCCCTCGGGGCCGACCAGGAAGCCGATGTTGCGGCGCCGGGCGCGCTGGTAGCGGTAGGCGACCACCGTTTCGCCGAGCAGGGTTTCGCGGTTTGCCTGCGGATGGCGGAAGCTGGCCGCTGCCATGACCTGGTCGAAACGCTCGCCCGGCTCGAAAGGCGCCGCCGTGGGAGCGGCCTCGGGCACACGCTTGCGCACGACACGATTCGTTTTCTCGGGGGGAACGCAGGCGGGAGCGGGGCTGGCCGATTCGAACAGGTCGAGGGTGAGCTGGAGCAGCCGGTGCATGGGTCGCAAGTTTACGTTTTTCCCCCGTAGGCCTCGGGGTCGAGGCGATGCATTTCTCCTTCGATCCAGGCTTCCACCTCGCGCATGAGTTCATCGGGCTTGCGGCCCTGGCTCGGAATCGGCTTGCCGATCGAGACATCGACGATGCCGGGGTGCTTGATGAACGCCTTGCGCGGCCAGACCTTGGCCGATGTCACCGCGATCGGGATCACCGGCGCGCCGGTCTCCACCGCCAGCCGGGTGCCGCCGATTTTGTACGTCCCCTTCTGCCCGCGCGGGATGCGCGTGCCCTCGGGAAACATGATGACCCAGATGCCCTGCGCCAACAGCCGCTTGCCCTGTTCCACCACCTTGTTGAAAGCCTGGGCACGCTGGCTGCGGTCGATGTGGATCATGTCCATCCGGCCGATGGCCCAGCCGAAGAACGGCACGTAGATCAGTTCCTTCTTGAAAACGTATGCCAGCGGGTGCGGCATGATCGTCGGAAACAGGAAGGTCTCGAAGGTGGACTGGTGCTTGACCAGCAGGATGGCCGGACTGGTCTTGCCGGTCGGGAGATTTTCCATGCCGGTGATCCGCACCTGGATGCCGCACAGAATGCGCGCGCCGTCGATCTGCCAGCCCAGCCAGCGGGAGGCCTTCCAGAACATCTGCTCGCCGTTGCACCACAGCGACGCCGTGACCATCCAGATGCCCCAGGGAATGACCGTGACCAGCATCCAGAGCGCGTGGAGGATCGATCGCAGCAACGGCATGGGTCAGGCCGCCGCAGCGACTGTCTTGGGCCGGGCATTGCGCGCGATCAGCCAGTCGGCGAAGGCGCCCAGGTCCTCGTGGACGAAGGTGCTGGCGGGATAAACCTCGGGCAGCGGCAGGCCGCGCAGCGCCGCGCCCTTGCCAGTCAGGACCAGGTGCGGCTCGCAGCCGACCAGCACGCCGGCCTGCAGGTCGCGCAAGCCGTCGCCGACCACCGGCGTGCCCTTGAGCTCGATGCCGAAGCGTTCGCCGATCTGCTCGAACAAGCCCGGCAGGGGCTTGCGGCACACGCAATGGTCATCGGCTGTGTGCGGGCAATAGAACACCGCGTCGATCCGGCCGCCCTGCGCCGCCAGCATCTTGTGCATCTTGGCGTGCATGGCGTTGAGCGAGCCGACGTCGAACAGGCCGCGGCCCAGGCCCGACTGGTTGGATGCGATCACGCAGTGCCAGCCGGCGTGGTTCAGCCGCGCGATCGCCTCCAGGGCGCCGGGCAGCGGCACCCATTCCTGCGGCGACTTGATGAATTCGTCGCTGTCGGAGTTGATGGTGCCATCGCGGTCGAGGATGACGATTTTCAAGGCGTGAACCTCCCACCTGCCGCCAGTCCGCCCCAGGGTAGGCCGGCCCCCCCGGGGCGGAGCGATGACACCAAGTGCAGCACGTGGGGGCTCATGACGCCAGGCGAGACAGGTCGGCCACGCGGTTCATGGCCTGGTGCAGCGTTGCCAGCAGGCCGAGGCGGTTGAGGCGCAAGTCGGTTTCTTCGGCGTTGACCATCACGCCATCGAAGAAGGCATCCACGGTGGCGCGCAGCGCCGCCAGCGTCCGCAACGAGGCCGTGTAGTCGCCGGCCTCGAACTGCGCGGCGGCACGTGGGGCGATGTCCTTCATCGCCGCGAACAGGGCATGTTCGGCCGGCTCCTTGAGCATCGCTTCGTTCACGTGGGCGTCGGCCTTTTCCGCCTTCTTCAGTATGTTGGAGATTCGCTTGTTGGCCGCTGCCAGTGCCGGCGCTTCCGGCAGGGCGGCAAACGCGTGCACCGCGGCCAGCCGTTTGGGAATGTCGCCCAGACGCTGCGGGCCCAGGGCAATGACGGCATCCACCTCCTGCGGGCTGAAGCCCTGCTCGCGCAACAGGCCCGCGAGCCGGTCGGAGATGAACTCGGACAGCAGCTGGACGGTCTTGGCGTCGGCGCCGGGGAACAGCGCGACGGCTTCTCCCACGAGGTCGCCGAGCGACAGCGGCAGGTCCTTTTCCATCAGCATGCGGACCACGCCCAGCGCGTGCCGGCGCAGCGCGAAGGGGTCCTTGTCGCCGGTGGGCAACTGGCCGATCGCGAACAGCCCGGCCAGCGTTTCCAGCTTGTCCGCCAGCGCCACCACCAGACCGGTCTGGCTGCGCGGCAGCTCGTCGCCGGCAAAGCGCGGCTTGTAGTGGTCCTCGATCGCGTCGGCGACGTCGGCCGGCAGATTGTCGTTGAGCGCGTAGTAACGACCCATCGTGCCCTGCAGCTCCGGGAACTCGCCCACCATGTCGGTCACGAGGTCGGCCTTGGCCAGCATCGCGGCCCGGTCGGCGTGGCTGGCCAGCGCGTCGCTCCCGAGCTGGGCGCCGATCACCTTGGCCAGCGCGCGCACGCGCCCGGTCCGCTCGCCCTGCGTTCCCAGCTTGTTGTGATAGACCACCTTGGCCAGCTGCGCGACGCGCGATTCGAGCGTCTTCTTGCGGTCCTGGTCAAAGAAGAACTTGGCGTCGGCCAACCGCGGCCGCACCACGCGCTCGTTGCCCTGGATCACTGCGCTGGCATCGTCCGGGCGGATGTTGCTCACCACCAGGAAACGGTTGGTCAGCTTGCCGCTGGCATCCAGCAGCGGGAAGTATTTCTGGTTGGCCTTCATCGTGAGGATCAGGCATTCCTGCGGCACCTCGAGAAATTCGCTCTCGAACTGGCAGATCAGGACGTTGGGCCGTTCCACGAGACCGGTGACCTCGTCGAGCAGGGCCGCGTCGTCGATGGGCCGGACGCCGCCGCCCACCTTCGCTGCTGCAGCGGCAAGCTGGCGTCCGATCTCGGCGCGACGTGCCTCGAAGCTGGCGATGACGGCCCCGTCTTTTTCCAGCGTGGCGGCGTAACTGTCGGCGTCCTTCAGCCGCACTGGATCCACGGAAGCTTCAAAGCGGTGGCCACGGGTCGTGTTGCCGGCCTTCAGCCCCAGCGCTTCGACCGGCACCACTTCGATGCCGTGCAGCGCCACCAGCGAGTGCGCCGGCCGGACAAACTTGACGTCGCTCCAGCCGTCGGCCAGCTGGTAGGTCATCACTTTGGGTATTGGCAGC
>JACMQP010000022.1 GCA_014376915.1 Ramlibacter sp. | reverse complement strand
GCGGCTGGTCTATGCCCTGGTCAACGGGGGCGCGCGCATTCTGGAGGTCGGCATCGCGTCGAAAGCCGGCGATATCGACATGGTCTATCTCACCGGGTACGGCTTCCCGATGCACCGCGGCGGGCCGATGATGTACGCCGACCAAGTGGGCCTGTTCAACGTGGTCCAGGCGATGAAGCGCTTCCAGCAGAACCCGCGCGACGATGCGCAGTTCTGGGAGCCGGCGCCATTGCTGGCAAAGCTGGCGGCCGACGGCAAGACGTTCAGCTGACGGCCACGATCCGTCATCCTCGCGCCGGCGGGGATCCAGGCTCTTGCCCATGATCAAACGCATACTGCTGACGCTTTTCGCGCTCCTGCTGCTGCTCGTTGCCGCAGTCGTGGTCAACACGCTGCGGCAGGGATCGCGCCAGCTGGAGGTGCCGCTCGCGCCGCCGCTGGTGGTGGACGAGAAGCGGGTGGCCGAAACACTGGCCGGCTCGCTGCGCTTCAGGACGGTGTCCAGCTACGACGATGCGCGCCTGAACGCGGACCAGTTCCTCGCCTTCCACGCCTACCTGCAGCAGCGTTTTCCCAAGGCCCATGCGGCGCTCAAGCGCGAGATCGTCGGCGACCTGAGCCTGCTTTACACGTGGCCGGGCAGCGACGCCAGGGCCAGGCCGATCCTGCTGATGGCGCACCAGGATGTGGTGCCGATCGCCCCCGGCACCGAGGCGAGCTGGCAGGCCGGGCCGTTCGCCGGCGAGATCAAGGACGGCTTCGTCTGGGGCCGCGGCGCCTGGGACGACAAAGCCAACCTGATCTCGCAGCTCGAATCGGTGGAGATGTTGCTGGCCAGCGGCTTCCGCCCGCGCCAGACGGTCTACCTGGCCTTTGGCGCCGACGAGGAAGTCGGTGGTCACCGCGGCGCCCGGGAGATCGCGAAGCTGCTGCAGGCGCGCAGCGTCAAGCTGGACTTCGTGATCGACGAGGGCCTGCTGATCACTGAAGGCATCATGCCGGGCCTCGCACCACCCGCGGCGCTGATCGGCGTCAGCGAGAAGGGCTCGATGTCGGTGCTGCTGCGCGTTTCCACGGCGCCCGGCCACTCGTCGATGCCGCCGCCCCCGGGCAGCAGCGCGATCGGCATGATGAGTGCGGCGTTGCGGCGGCTGGACGACCGGCAGTTGCCCGCCGCGGTGCGGGGCATCGCCCACGAGATGTTCGACACGCTGGCGCCGGAGATGAGCGGCTTCGGCCGGGTGGCCCTGTCCAACCTGTGGCTGTTCGGTCCCATCGTGCAGGCGCAGCTGGAAAAGGGCGCAAGCACCAATGCCATGCTCCGCACGACAACCGCGCTCACCGTCGTACATGCCGGCAACCAGTTCAACGTCCTGCCCGGTGTGGCGGAGGCGACCGTCAATTACCGCATCCTGCCCGGCGACACGGGCGCCCAGGTGCTCGAGCACGTCAGGAACACGGTCGGCAACGAACGCATCGAGCTGAAGTCGGCGCCGGACGCCTACGATCCGCCGCCGGTGTCTCCCACGGAGTCCGCTTCGTACCAGATGATCAACCGCACCATCCGCTCGCTGTTTCCCGGCACGGTGGTTGCGCCTTCGCTGATGATCGGCGGCACCGACTCGCGCCATTTCACCGCCATCACCGACAACATCTACCGCTTTTCGCCGGTGCGTGCCAGGGCCGAAGACCTGCCGCGCTTCCACGGCACCAACGAGCGGATCTCGGTCGCCAACCTCGCCGAACTGGTTCGTTTTTATCACCAGCTGCTGCGCAACGCCGCGACCGCGCCCCCGCCCTCGCCCTGAATTTTCCGAAGCTCCCCAGAAAGGCCCCGCCATGACCTCCGCCGTGATCGTCTCCACCGCCCGCACTCCCCTGGCCAAGAGCTGGAAGGGATCCTTCAACATGACCCATGGCGCGACGCTCGGCGGCCACGCTGTCAGGCACGCACTGCAGCGCGCCGGCATCGACGCCGGAGCCGTCGAGGACGTGATCATGGGTTGCGCCAATCCCGAGGGCGCGACCGGCATGAACATCGCCCGTCAGATCGCACTGATGGCCGGCATGCCGGTCACCGTGTCGGGCCTGACAGTGAACCGCTTCTGCTCCTCGGGCCTGCAGGCCATCGCGCTGGCAGCCCAGCGGGTGATCGCCGGCGAGGCGGATGTGTTCGTCGCCGGCGGGGTGGAAAGCATCTCCTGCGTGCAGCAGGAAATGAACACCCACATGCTGAAGGATCCGGCGCTGGAAAAGCTCAAGCCCGAGATCTACTGGTCGATGCTGCAGACGGCCGAACAGGTGGCCAAGCGCTACAACATCGGCCGCGATGCGATGGACGAATACGGCGCCGCCAGCCAGCAAAAGGCCTGCGCCGCCCAGGCGGCCGGCAAGTTCGACGCCGAGATCGCGCCGATCACGGTCATGGCCGGCGTCGCCGATGCGGTGATGGGCCTGCGCACCAAGGAAGTGACCGTCAGCAAGGACGAGGGCACGCGCGAGGGCACGACCAAGGAAGGCATCAGCGGCATCAAGCCGGCGCTGCCGGGCGGCTTGATCACGGCCGGCAACGCGAGCCAGTTTTCCGACGGCGCCGGTGCCTGCGTGGTGGTGAGCGAGGAATATGCCAGCAAGCACAACCTCAAGCCGCTGGGTCGCTTCCTCGGCTTCGCGGTTGCCGGTTGCGAGCCCGACGAGATGGGCATCGGCCCGGTGTTCGCCGTGCCGAAGGTGCTGAAGAAGCTGGGCCTGACGGTCCAGGATATCGACCTGTGGGAGCTGAACGAAGCATTTGCCGTCCAGGTGATGTACTGCCGCGACAAGCTGGGCATCCCCAATGACCGCCTGAACGTCGACGGCGGCGCGATCGCGCTGGGCCACCCGTACGGCGTGTCCGGCCAACGCCTGACCGGCCATGCGCTGATCGAGGGCAAGCGCCGCGGCGCCAAAAAGGTCGCCGTCACGATGTGCATCGGCGGCGGGATGGGCGCGGCCGGGGTGTTCGAAGTTTTGTGAGCGCCGCATGTCTTTGCGTCCGACTCTCGACTTCCTGCTGTACGACTGGCTGCATGCCGAGAACCTGACCCGGCGCAGCCGGTTCACCGACCATTCGCGCGAGACCTTCGACGCGGTGCTTGACACCTGCGAGCGGATTGCTCGTGAAAAGTATGCGCCGTTCAACCGCACGGTGGACACCGAAGAGCCGCGTTTCGACGGCGAGAAGGTGATCCTCCCGCAGGCGACCCACGACGCGCATCGCGCCTATGCCGCATCTGGCATGTTGAGCGCAGCGCAGGACTACGACGAGGGCGGCATGCAGCTGCCGTACACGATCGAGGCGGCGGCCAATGGCTTCTTCGGCCTGGCCTCGGTCAGCATCGGCTCGGCGCTGCTGACCAAGGGCAATGCCAACCTGCTGCTGGTGCACGGCACCGAGATGCAGAAGGCGGTGTTCGCGCGCAATGAATTCAACGGCCGCTTCTCAGGGACGATGTGCCTGTCCGAGCCTCAGGCCGGCTCGTCGCTCTCCGACATCACCACCCGTGCGGTGCCGGACGGCGCCGATTTCGAGAACGACCCGCTCGGCCCGCGCTACCGGCTCAAGGGCAACAAGATGTGGATCTCGGCCGGCGAGCACGAGCTGACCGAAAACATCATCCACCTGGTGCTGGCCAAGATCCCGGGGCCGGACGGCAAGCTGATTGCCGGCACTCGCGGCATTTCGCTGTTCATCGTGCCCAAGAAGCTCGTGGGCACCGATGGCCAGCTCACCGGCGTGCGCAACGACGTCGCGCTGGCGGGCCTGAACCACAAGCTGGGCTGGCGCGGCACCACCAACACGCTGCTCAATTTCGGCGAGGGCAAGTTCCCGGTCGAAGGGCCAGCAGGCGGAGCGTTCGGCGACGGCACGGGTGCCGTCGGCTACCTGGTCGGCCAGCCGCACCAGGGTCTGCGCTGCATGTTCCACATGATGAACGAGGCCCGCATCGGGGTCGGCACGGCGGCTGTGGTGTTGGGTCTGGCCGGCTACTACGCTTCGCTCGACTACGCGAAGAACCGGCCGCAAGGCCGCCCCGTCGGTCCGGCGGGCAAGGACCCTTCGCAACCGCAGGTGCGCATCATCGAGCACGCCGATGTCAAGCGCATGCTGCTGGCGCAGAAGTCGTACTGCGAAGGCGCTCTGGCGCTGGAGCTGTATTGCGCGCGGCTGGTCGACGAGCAACGCACCGGCGACCCTGCCGGCGCAGACGAGGCGCGGCTGCTGCTCGAGGTCCTGACGCCGATCGCCAAGAGCTGGCCCAGCGAGTGGTGCCTGGAGGCCAATTCGCTGGCGATCCAGGTTCACGGCGGCTACGGCTACACCCGCGACTTCCCGGTGGAGCAGTACTGGCGCGACAACCGGCTGAACATGATCCATGAGGGCACGCACGGCATCCAGGCCACCGACCTGCTGGGGCGCAAGGTTCTGATGGAAGACGGCAAGGGCCTGATGCTGCTGGTTGGCCGCATCAACGCCACCATCGAGCGTGCGATCCAGCACGGCGAGCTGGCGGAAGACGCCAAAGCGCTGGGCCAGGCGCTGCAGCAGGTGGGCGCCGCCACCAAGGCCGCCTGGGCCACCGGCATTCCCGCCGAGGCGCTGGCCAACGCCGTGCCCTACATGCAGGCCTTCGGCCACATGGTGCTGGCGTGGATCTGGCTCGACGTTGCGCTGGTCGCCGACGCCGCGCCCGCGAGCGCGGCGCGGGAAGGGCGGCTGCGGGCCCAACGCTACTTCTTCCATTACGAGCTGCCCAAGATCGGCGCGTGGCTGAACGTCGTCTGCGCCCGCGACCCGACCTGCGCCTCCATGCCGGAGAACGCCTTCTGATGCCGATGACGCGACTCAAGGCGCGTCTTGACGTGCTGATCTGGGTGCTCATCTTCGGCGGAATGTTCGCCATCGCGCTGGGCATCGCGAGCCGGCCGACGGCGCCCGCCAGCGGCTGGACGCTGATGGGGGTCGGAGCCTCCGCCTGCGTGGCCGGCGTGGTGCTGATCGGGATGCGCTCGCGGCTCGGCCCCGACGCCTGAAATATCGCCGCACAATCGACTCACAACGACAACCCAGGAGACCGCAGGAATGACCCGCACCGTTTCGCAACTGTTCGACCTCACCGGCAAGACCGCGCTCGTCACCGGCGGCTCCCGCGGCCTGGGCCTGCAGATGGCCCACGCGCTGGGCGAGGCCGGCGCGCGCATCATGCTCAGCTCGCGCAAGGCGGCTGACCTGGAGGAGGCGACGGCCGACCTCCAGGCCGCCGGCATCGATGCGCGCTGGATCGCGGCCGACTGCGCCAAAGAGGAAGACATCCGCCGGCTCACCGACGAGACGCTGCAGCGGATGGGCGACATCGACATCCTCGTCAACAACGCCGGAGCAGCCTGGGGTGCGCCGGCGGAAGACCACCCGGTGGAAGCCTGGGACAAGGTGATGAACCTGAACATCCGCGGCTACTTCATTTTGTCGCAGCAGGTGGCCAAGCGCAGCATGATCGGGCGCCGCAGCGGCCGCATCATCAACATCGCGTCGATCGCCGGGCTGGGCGGCAATCCGCCGGAGATGACAACGATCGCGTACAACACTTCCAAGGGCGCGGTGATCAACTTCACCAGGGCGCTGGCGGCGGAATGGGGCAAGTACAGCATCAACGTCAACGCCATCTGCCCGGGCTTTTTCCCCAGCAGAATGACTGCCGGCACGCTCAAGGCCTTCGGCGAAGACAAGCTGGCGGCCAATGCGCCGCTGGGGCGGCTGGGCGACGACGAAGATCTCAAAGGCCTCACCGTGCTGTACGCGTCGGATGCCGGCAAGCACATCACCGGCCAATGGCTGGCAGTGGACGGCGGCGTCAGCATCGTGGCCGGCGGTTGACCACAACATGAACTTCGGCGTCGAGATTCCCTTCGTCAGCCACCTCGGCTTCGTGCTGGAGCGGTTCGAGGACGGCCAGTCGCGGATCGATTTCCTGCCGCGGCCCGAGCACCTCAACTCGTTCGGCGTCACCCACGGCGGCGCCCTCATGACCCTGATGGACGTGACGATGGCGGCCGCCGCGCGCAGCGTGAACCATGAAATGGGCGTGGTGACGATCGAGATGAAGACCAGCTTCATGCAGGCGGCTCGCGGCAAGCTGAGCGGCCAGGGCCGGCTGATGCACCGGACCGGCAGCATGGCCTTCACCGAGGCCACCATTTTCGACGCGGAGGGCCGCGCCTGCGCGCACGCGACCGGCACCTTCAAATACGTCAAGCGGCAGCAGGGCCCCAGCGAGTCCAACGCCATCTCGACCGACTGACAACCCGCAACAAACCAGGAGCCCAGCATGGCCCAGAACCGACAAATCCATCTTGACAACCGTCCGCAGGGCGAAGCCGTTGCCGGCAATTTCAAACTGGCGACAGGCTCGACGCCCGCGCTGGAAGACGGCCAGGTGCTCGTGCGACACCACTTCCTGAGCCTCGACCCATACATGCGCGGCCGCATGAACGACGCCAAGAGCTACGCGGCGCCGCAGCCGCTCGGCCAGGTAATGCAAGGCGGTACGGCTGGCGAAGTGGTGGAAAGCCGCTCGCCGAATTACCAGCCGGGCGACAAGGTGGTCGGCTTCGGTGGCTGGCAGGAATACAGCGTGGTCAGCGCCGCGCAGCCCGGCGTGCTGCGCAAGGTCGATACCACCCACGTGCCGCTGTCGCACTATCTCGGCGCTGTCGGGATGCCCGGGGTCACGGCGTGGTATGGGCTGGTGAAGATCATCGAGCCGAAAGCCGGGCAGACCCTCGTGGTGAGCGCGGGCAGCGGCGCCGTGGGGAGCGCCTTCGGCGCTCTGGCCAAGGCCCGCGGCTGCCGCGTGGTCGGCATCGCCGGCGGCGCCGACAAGTGCAATTACGTGACGAAGGAACTGGGCTTCGATGCCTGCCTCGACTACAAGCAGCACAAGGACGCGCCGACGCTCTCGAAGGCATTGAAGGAAGTGGCGCCGGACGGCGTGGACGGCCTGTTCGAGAACGTCGGAGGCATGGTGATGGACGCCGTGATGCTGCGCATGAACGCCTTCAGCACGATCGCGCTGTGCGGAATGATCGCCGGCTACGACGGCCAGCCGCTGCCGATGGCCTATCCGCAACTGATACTGACCAACCGCATGAAGATCCAGGGCTTCATCGTCAGCGAGCACATGGAAGTGTGGCCGGAGGCGCTCAAGGAGCTCGGCACGCTGGTGGGCAGCGGCAAGCTGCGGCCGCGGGAATCGGTGGCGCTGGGTATCGAGGCGGCGCCCGAAGCGTTCCTGGGCCTGCTCAAGGGCCGTAACTTCGGCAAGCAG
>JACMQP010000176.1 GCA_014376915.1 Ramlibacter sp. | reverse complement strand
CCGACAGGAGCCGATGCGCTCTGCAGCCGATTCGGCGGCGGCGGTCGCGCGCCTGCCGCCCGCATCGACGGCCCGCCAGCGGACGGTCTCGAGGGTTTTCTCGGGGCCTTTGCCAGCACGCGTTGGGGCGAGTCGGCTCCGATGCGCTCAAGATGATGGGTTGTCCGGCAGGTGAGCGCTGAACCATTTCCCGGCCAGTTGCGTCACGCGCTCGAGGGCACCGCGCTCTTCGAACAGGTGGCTGGCCCCTGGAACGATGGCGAGTTCGCTTTGGTGGGTCAGTTGGCTGAGCGCGCGCCGGTTGAGCCCCAGAACTTCCGTATCCGCGCCGCCAACGATCAAGAGCGTCGGCGCGCCGACGCGAGGCAGGGCATTGCCGGCGAGGTCCGGCCGACCGCCACGCGAGACGACCGCGAACACGCGCCCGGGGCAGGCGGCTGCGGCCACGAGCGCGGCCGCGGCACCGGTGCTGGCACCGAACAAGCCGAGCGGCAGGGCAGCAAGTGAAGGCCTTCGATCCAGCCATTCGATCGCGTCGGTCACACGCCGGCCGAGCAACTCGATGTCGAAGACGTTGGCGCGGTCGAGAGCCTCCTCAGGCCGCAGCAGGTCGAACAGCAGCGTGCCCAGTCGCTGCTCGTTCAAGGCGTGCGCGACCTGAAGATTGCGCGGGCTGCGCCGACTGCTGCCGCTGCCATGCGCGAACACGATGAGTGCCAGCGCGCGTGGCGGCAATTCCAGATCGCCTTCCAGCGCATGGGGGCCGATCAGAACCTGCTTCGGGGGATCCGGTGACTTTTCCATCATCGCTCCTTGCATTCCGGCTCGACGTCGAGTGCCGCGTACCGTTGTAGTTGCTTATATGCGCGAGGCATCGCCCGGAGTTTGCGCGGTCGCAAGGATCCCGCGAGTAGGCGCACTTTTGGGCGTCGGGCATGTGCGTGCAACACCGCTTGACCGGGCTTGAAGCGATGCCGCCGCGACCCGTATTTTCGATTTTTCATCCGGCAACTACGCCCCGCCATCGTGAACGACCACTCCCGCCGCCGCTTCGTCACCACACTGGGTGCGTCTGCGCTCATCCTTGCCCCTGGCTGGGTACGCGCTGGTGTTGGGCCGACACGCGCCTTGCGTTTCGACAACTTGCACACCAACGAGAAACTGAGCGTTGAATATTTCGCCGCCGGTGGCTACCTGCCCGACGCCCTGTCGGCAGTGAACCACCTGCTGCGCGATTTCCGCACCGGCGATGTTGGCACCATCGACCCGGCGCTGCTCGACCTCCCGCACGGCTTGGCGGCGATCACCGGCAGCCAGCGAGCCTTCCACGTCATCTCGGCCTACCGATCGCCCGCCACCAACGAGACCCAGCGCCAGAGCAGCAGCGGCATGGCCAGTGGCAGCCTGCATCTGCGCGGCCAGGCGATCGACATCCGGCTTGGCGACGTGCCGCTGGCAACACAGCGCGATGCCAACCCGCCGGCTCGCCAGCGCGCGGGCGAGCCTTGCGTCGTGACCGTAAATGTCGCTGGCGAAGTGAAGCGCCTGGCCGGCCGGCATCACCATCGCGGTCATGTAGAAAAGGATCACCGGCAACGGCCGCGTCAGTTTGACGCGCAGCGACGACGTGCCCGCCATGGCCGCCTGAATGCGTTCGCGGGCCCAGACCGGCTGGCCTTTTAACACCCAGTGCGCCAGCGCGACCGGATCTTCTACCCGCACGCAACCGTGGCTGAAGTCGCGCCGCGCCCGGCCGAATAATTGCGCCGCCGGCGTGTCGTGCGGGTAGACGTTGGCGTCGTTTGGAAAGATGAACTTCACCAGCCCGAGGGAGTTCTTGGGCCCCGGCCGCTGCCTCAGCCGCAGCCCGCCCTCTCGCAGCCCGCCTTGACGCAGCCCGGCCAGGTTCTCGTCGCTGGCGACGATGGCCTGCGCGTCGTCGCCGACACCGCGCACGATCTCCATGTCGTTGCGCTGAAGGTAGCCGGGGTCGCGCGCCAATGCGGGCAGCACCTCGTTGTGCACGATCGAGCGCGGCAGGTTCCAGTAGGG
>JACMQP010000175.1 GCA_014376915.1 Ramlibacter sp. | reverse complement strand
TCAATTCGGCGACGCCGGCCATCAGCCGCGGGATCTCGACGCTGAGCCACTCGACTTCCGCGTCGGGCACCTCGAACACCAGTTCGTCGTGCACCTGCATGATGATCTTCGTGCCGCGCTGCTGCGCGTCGAGCACGTCCTGCACCTTCACCATCGCCAGCTTGATCAGGTCGGCGGCCGTGCCCTGCATCGGCGCGTTGATGGCGGCGCGCTCGGCGCCACCGCGGCGCGGGCCGTTCGGTGAGTTGATCTCCGGCAGGTAGAGTCGGCGGCCGAACACGGTCTCGACGTAGCGGCGGCTCTTGGCCGACAGGCGGGTCTCGTCCATGTACGTCTTCACGCCTGGATAGCGCTGGAAATAACGCTCGATGTAGTTGGCCGCGGCCTTGGTTTCGATGCCCAGGTTCCTTGCCAGTCCGAAGCTGCTCATGCCGTAGATCAGGCCGAAGTTGATCACCTTGGCGTAACGCCGCTGCTCGCTGCTGACCTGCTCCGGTGCGACGCCGAACACTTCGGCAGCAGTCGCTCGGTGCACGTCCATGCCTTCTGTGAAGGCCTTCAGCAAGGCAGCATCCTCGCTCAGGTGGGCCATGATGCGCAGCTCGATCTGGCTGTAGTCGGCGCTGGCGATCTTGTGCCCCGGCGAGGCGACGAAGGCTTCGCGCACGCGCCGCCCTTCCGCCGTCTTGACCGGGATGTTCTGCAGATTCGGGTCGTTGCTGGACAACCGCCCGGTCACGGCGACGGCCTGCGCGTAATGGGTGTGGACCCGCCCGGTGCGCGGATGCGCCATCTGCGCCAGCTTGTCGGTGTAGGTGCCCTTGAGTTTCGACAGGCCGCGATGCTCCAGCAGCTTGGCCGGCAGCGGATAGTCCTCGGCCAGTTTTTCCAGCACCTCCTCGTCGGTGCTGGGCACGCCGCTCGGCGTCTTCTTGACCACCGGCAGGCCGAGCTTGGTGAACAGCACTTCGCCGATCTGCTTGGGGCTGCCCAGGTTGAAGGGCTGGCCCGCCAGGTCATGCGCTTCCTGTTCGAGCTGCATGATCCGGGCGCCGAGCTCGCCGCTCTGCTTCGCCAGCATCGGGGCGTCGATCAGCACGCCGTTTCGCTCGACCCGGTACAGCGCCTCGCTGCTCTTCATCTCGAGGTCGTAGATGAAGCGCAGCTTGCGGTCGGCCTGCAGCCGCGGCCATAGCACCAGGTGGACGTCGAGCGTCTGGTCGGAGTCCTCGCAGGAATACTCGGCGGCCTTGTCGACGGCGACCTGCGCGAACGGAATCTGGTGCGCGCCCTTGCCGGCGAGGGTTTCGTAGTCGATGCCGCTGCGCCCCAGGTGACGCTCGGCCAGGCTCGCCAGGCCGTGCGGCTTGTGCACTTCGAGCACATAGCTTTGCAGCATGGTGTCGTGCGCGTAGCCCTGCACCTCGATGCCATGGTTGGCGAACACGTGGCGGTCGTACTTGACGTGCTGGCCCAGCTTTTTCTTGTCCGGGTTCTCCAGCCAGGGTTTCAGGCGCGCCAGCACGTCCTCGCGCGAGAGCTGTTCGGGCGCGTCGCCGTAGTTGTGCGCCAGCGGGATGTAGGCCGCCTCGCCCGGCTTGACGCTGAACGACACGCCGATGATCTCGGCCAGCATTTCGTCGAGCGAGCTGGTTTCGGTATCGACCGCCGCCAGTTCGGACGCAGCCAGCCGCGCCAGCCAGTCGTCGAATTGGGCCCAGGTGAAAACGGTTTCGTACTGCAGGTTGGTCGCCTGCGACAGGCCCGACAGGTCGGGCCCGGCAAACAGGTCGCCGTCGGCGGCGCCGCTGCCCACCTTCTTCTTGCTGCGGTGCTCCTCGATCAGCTCGGGCGGCACGTCGTGGCTCTCCAGCTGCTTGACCAGGCCCTTGAAGCCATAGCGCCCGTAGAACGCCTTCAGTTCCTCGACCTGCTGGCCGCCGATGACGATGTCCTCCAGCTCCGGCAGGCCGGGAATATGGTCCTTGAGGTCGCAGTCCTTGCGGATGGTCAACAGCGCCCGGCCCTGCGGTAACCAGTCGAGTGCCTGGCGCAGGTTCTCGCCGACCGCGCCCTTGACCTCGTGGGCCCGCGCCACCAGCGCGTCGAGCGATCCGTATTCAGTGAGCAGCTTCACCGCCGTCTTCGGCCCGACCTTGTTCACGCCGGGCACGTTGTCCACCGCGTCGCCGACCAGCGTCTGGTAGTCCACCATCAGGCTGGGCGGCACGCCAAATTCGGCCTCGACCCCGGCCATGTCGCGCTTGCGGTCGTTCATGGTGTCGATGACCATGACGCGCTCGTTCACCAGCTGGCTCAGGTCCTTGTCGCCACTGGAAATCACGGTGTCGATGCCGCGTTCGGTCGCCATGCACGACAGCGTGCCGATCACGTCGTCGGCCTCGACACCCTCGACGTGCAGCACTTTCCATCCGAGCAGGCGCACGACCTCGTGGATCGCGGGGATCTGCGAGCGCAGGTCGTCGGGCATGGGCGAGCGGTTGGCCTTGTACTGGGCATAAAGGTCGTCGCGGAAGGTCTTTCCCGGCGCGTCGAACACGCAGGCGGCATAGTCGGCGCGCACGTCCTTGCGCAGCTTCTGCATCATGTTGATCATTCCGCGAATCGCGCCGGTCGCGGCGCTGGCGGGGTCGCCGGGAACTGCGCGCAGGTCCGGCATGGCGTGGAAGGCGCGGTACAGGTAGCTCGACCCGTCGACCAGCAGCAGGGTCTTGGGGGAGGCTTCTTCGTGGGTCGTGTCGCTCATCCCGGCATTTTGCCCTTCCACTGGCCCCTGACCGGCCCGTGCGGGCCCTTTCGGCGGCACCCTACAATTCCGCCATGCGTTCCCGTTGCCTCCTGCTGCTCCCGTTCTTCGCCTGGACCGCCGTGTCGGCCCAGGCTCCTGGCCCAACCAGCGAGGCGGCCCCCGCCGGCACGCCTGCCCCGCTGCAGAAAGAGGAACAGGCCGATTCCCGCCGCAACCAGAAGATCGAGCGCATCCGCGTCGAGGACGGCGGCGCGCGGATCGACGAGTTGCGGGTGGGTGGCCAGACCCAGAGCATCACCGTCCAGCCGAAGGCCAACGTGCCGGAATACGAATTCCAGCCCAGCGACCTGTCGCGCAGCCGGCCGGCCGACAAGCGCGACGGCCTCTCCAGCCCCAGCAGCCAGCGGGTCTGGAACGTCCTGAAGTTCTAGGGATGTTGGCCTCCACGGTCGTGGCTGTACCACTGCACTGCCTCCCGGGGGGGCGCAAGCCGCCTGAGGGCTGCCTGTCGGACGCTTGATGGCGGTCTTCACCGAAGTCTCCGAGGACGAGGCGCGCGAACTGCTGCGCCGGCTGCAGCTGGGCGAGCTACGCGAGCTGCGTGGCATTCACGGCGGCATCGAGAACACCAACTACTTTGCCACCACCGACCTCGGCGAATACGTGCTGACGCTGTTCGAGCGGCTGGCGCCCGCGCAGCTGCCGTTCTACCTGCGGCTGATGAAGCACCTGGCGCTGCACGGCATCCCCGTGCCGGAACCGCATGCCGTGCCCGGCCAGAAGGAAGAGAACCTGCTGCTGCGGGTGTGCGGCAAGCCGGCGGCGGTGGTCAACCGGCTGCGCGGCCACAGCGAGCTGGCCCCGGGCGCGCCGCACTGCGCCGCTGTCGGGGCGATGCTGGCGCGCATGCATCTGGCAGCGCGCGACTTTCCACTGAGCCAGCCCAACCTGCGCGGCCTCCCCTGGTGGAATGAAACGGTCCCGGTGGTGCTGCCGCACGTCGACCCCGACCAAGCCGCATTGCTGCGCAGCGAGCTGGCTTTCCAGAACCACGTGGCCGCTTCGTCGGTCTATGCGGCGCTGCCGCGCGGCCCGATCCACGCCGACCTGTTCCGCGACAACGTCATGTTCGACGACGGTGTCCTGACCGGGTTCTTCGACTTCTACTTCGCCGGCGTCGACAGCTGGCTGTTCGACATCGCCGTCTGCCTGAACGACTGGGGCGTCGACCTTCCCGGCGGGACCCACAATGCCGATCGCGCCCTCGCCTTCCTGCGCGCCTATGCATCGGTACGGCCGCTGGCGGCGGCGGAACGCCAGCTGCTGCCGGCGATGCTGCGCGCAGGGGCGCTGCGCTTCTGGATTTCCCGCCTGTGGGATTTCCACGTACCGCGGGAAGCGTCCCTGCTCAAGCCCCACGACCCGTCGCAATTCGAGCGGGTGCTGCGCCAGCGGGTCGCGCGGCCGCCGGCCCTGGCCTGAGCGCTGCGAAAAGATATATGAAACTGAACATCGTCCCGGCGCGTACTGGTCTGACATGGGTCAAGCTCGGCATCACCACCTTCTTCAGGCAACCGCTGGCGCTGGCCGGCCTGTTCTTCCTTTACATGGCAGCGATCATCCTGGTCGCCCAGCTGCCGTTCGTGGGGCTGTTCATCGGCGGCATGCTGGTGCCGGCCGCGACGCTGGGCCTGATGGCCGCCGCGGCCGAGGCGTCCAAGGGCAAGTTCCCGATGCCGACGGTGCTGGTGAGCGCTTTCCGCGCCGGCCGGGCGCGCGCCCGCGCAATGCTGGTGCTGGGGGCGATCTACACGGCGGGCTCGCTGCTGGCCACCACCCTGGCGACGCTGCTGGCCGGCGCACCGCCGGCGGCGACGGCCCAATCGACCGAGGTCGATTTCACCGCGCTGCTGGCGCTGGCGCTGCATACGCCGCTGTTCCTGATGTTCTGGCACGCGCCGGCGCTGGTGCACTGGCACGGCGTGGATCCGGTCAAGAGCCTGTTCTTCAGCGTCGTCGCGTGCTTTCGCAACTTCGGCGCGCTGTTCGTCTACGGCATGGTGTGGCTGGCCGTTTTCCTGGGCGCTGGCATCGTGTTCGGCCTGCTGGGCGGACTGGTCGGCGGCGCGGGGATGGCGCGCGCAGTCATGATGCCCGTGGCCCTGCTGCTGGCGGCGATGTTTTCGACCTCGATCTATTTCACCTTTCGCGACAGCTTCGTCGCCGATGACCCATTAACCACCGGAGAGTCCCCATGACCCAACACACCCTGGACGGGCGAACCGAAGACGAAGTGCTGTGGTTCCAGCGCCGCAGCTTCCTGCAGGCGGCGGCGGCCTGGACGGCGATGGGCGGCTCCGCGGCGGCACACGCGCAGCAGCGCAGCAACATCGTGGAGCTGGTCGGCGACGCCACCGTCAACGGCGAGCGCCTGATGCCGCAGCGCCAGCTGCAGACCGGCGACCAGATCGCCACCGGACCGGACTCGCGTCTGGTGTTCGCGATCGGCAATTCGTCGTTCCTGGTGCGGCAGAACTCGCGGTTCTCGGTGGAACGCGGCGCGACGCTGAACACCGTGAGCGTGCTGCGGATGCTGACCGGCGCCGTCGCCAGCGTCTGGGGCCGCGGCAGCAACCGGCAGATCGTCACGCCCACGCTGACGGCGGGAATCCGCGGCACCGGCGTCTACACCGAGGTCCGGCCCGACGAGGGCTATCGCAGCTACTTCTGCAATTGCTACGGCACGGTGGACATGGCAGCCGGCGGCGACCGTGTCGTCTCGCAATCGAGCTACCACCAGTCGTTCTGGGGCGAGGCCCAGCCGAAGAACGGCCGCCTGTTGACCCCGGCGGTCGCCCTCAACCACACCGACGAGGAACTCGAATACCTGGCCCGCCTGGTGAACCAGCGCGCCGCCTGGGAGGTGCTGGGCCGCAGGGGCGTCAAGGACGGCAAGGGCTACATGGAGCAGATGCCCGCCGACGCGCATCCGGCCATGCAGCTGCGCTGACACGCTGCCGGATCCTGTCATTCCGGCCTCGCGCCGGGGTCGATACGGCGGCGCGCGACCAGCGCCGCGTCAGTTTTTCGACTTGTAGTCGGCGATCGACTTCGCGAGGTCGGCGTACTCCTCGCAGCTGCGGTTGCCGCAGATCTTTTCCAGCTCCGCCAGATGCTTCCCGGCTTCGGCCGGTTTCCGATCCATCAGGTACGCCTCGCCGATGTACTCGTGCGCGCCCTTGTGCCGCGGATCGAGCCTGAGCGCGGTGTTGTAGTGCTCGAAGGCCTTCGCCAGATCCGGCTGCGGCGACTTGCGGTAGCTGTAGCCCAGAAGATTGTGCGCATCGGCGTTGCGCGGATCGGTCCGCACCACGGTCCGCAGCTCAGACACCGCCTTGCCGTAGTCGTGCACCTCCAGCGCTTTGCGGGCAAGGCTCATGCGCTCGCGGGCCGACGGCTCGGCCGGCGAGGAAAAGGGCGTGTCGGCGGCGTAGACGTTGAGGGTGAGCGCGGCGAGCGCCAGCAGCGCCAGGGATTTGAATTGCATGGTCTTTTTCCTTGAGAACAAATTTCATTCCACCGGCGTCAGCCTGGCGACCGACAGCGCCAGCCACTTGATGCCGTGGCGCGGGAAATTGACCTGGGCCCGCGCATCGTCGCCCGCGCCCTCGATCGACATCACCTTGCCCTCGCCGAACTTGGTGTGGAACACCTTCATGTCGGCGCGCAGGCCGTGCGCGGGCGCTGCCTTCTGCACCGGCACCGCCGGATTGGCGAAGCTGGGCGTCGTGTCCCGGCTGTAGGTGCTGTTGGCGCGTGTGCTCGGATAACCGGCACCGTAGCCGAAGGCTGAGCCGCCGAAGTTCTGGTTCTTCGGCGTCAGCCACTTGAGCGCGCCCTCGGGCAACTCGTCGAAGAAACGGCTCTTGACGTTGTAGCGGGTCTGGCCGTGCAACAGCCGCGTCTGCGAATAACTGAGGTACAGGCGTTTGCGGGCCCGCGTGATGGCGACGTACATCAGCCGCCGCTCTTCTTCCAGTCCCTCGTATTCCGTCATCGAGCGCTCGCTGGGAAACAGTCCCTCTTCCAGCCCGGTGATGAAGACGCAGTCGAACTCCAGCCCCTTGGCCGAGTGCACGGTCATCAGTTGCACCGCGTCCTGGCCGGCCTTGGCCTGGTTGTCGCCGGACTCCAGCGCCGCATGGGTGAGGAAGGCCGCCAGCGGTGACAGCGTTTCGCCGGTCTCCGCATCGGGCGGCACGTCATCAGGCGCCGGTTCGTTGATCTCCGGCTGGCTCGGGTCCAGCCCCTGACTGGCCGGGCTTTGGCGCAGTACCGTGTTGGACAACTCGTCGATCGGCAGCGCCACCGCGTCGCGCCCGAAGCCCTCCTGGGTGACGAAGCTTTCCGCCGCGTTCACCAGTTCTTCGAGGTTCTCGACGCGGTCGGCGCCTTCGCGCTCGGCCTTGTAGTGGTCGACCAGGCCGGATTCCTGCAGCACCTGCTCGATGATCTCGCGCAGGGTCAGGCCCTGCGTCCGCTCCCTCAGGACGTCGATCTTGGCGACGAAGGCGCCGAGGTTGGTGCCAGCCTTGCCGGTGGTGACGCTCACCGCGTCGTGCAGCGAACAGCCCGCGACACGCGCCGCGTCCTGCAGTTGCTCGATGCTGCGGGCGCCGATGCCGCGCGGCGGAAAGTTGACGACGCGCAGGAAGCTGGTGTCGTCGTTCGGGTTCTCCAGCACCCGCAGGTAGGCCAGAGCGTTCTTGATTTCGGCCCGCTCGAAGAACCGCAGCCCGCCGTACACGCGGTACGGCACGGCGGCATTGAACAGCGCGGTCTCGATCACGCGGCTCTGCGCGTTGCTGCGGTACAGGACTGCGATTTCCTTGCGCGCCAGGCTCTCGTCCGGCCCGTCGCCGCGCACCAAGTGCCGCATTTCCTCGACCATCCACTGCGCCTCGGCGAGATCGGTTGGCGCCTCATAGACCCGGACCGGTTCGCCCGGACCCTGGTCGGTGTGCAGGTTCTTGCCCAGCCGGGTCTTGTTGTGGGAAATCAGCTCGTTGGCCGAATCGAGGATGTTGCTGAAACTGCGGTAGTTCTGCTCGAGCTTGATCTGGTGCACGACGCCGAACTCGCGCACGAAGTCCGCCATGTTGCCGACCCGCGCGCCGCGGAAGGCGTAGATGCTCTGGTCGTCGTCGCCCACGGCCAGCACGGAACCGCCATGGGACGTCGCCCCTGCGGTCGCGGGGCCGGCCAGCGCCTTGAGCCAGGCGTACTGCAGCTTGTTGGTGTCCTGGAACTCGTCGACCAGGATGTGGCGAAAGCGCCGCTGGTAATGCTCACGGATCGGGTCGTTATCGCGCAGCAGCTCGTAGCTGCGCAGCATCAACTCGCCGAAGTCGACCACGCCTTCGCGGTTGCACTGGTCCTCGTACAGCTGGTAGATCTCGACCTTCTTGCGGTCCTCGTCGCTGCGCACTTCCACCATGTTGGGACGCAGCCCCTCCTCCTTGCAGCCGGAGATGAACCACTGCGTCTGCTTGGCCGGAAAGCGCTCCTCGTCGACGCTGAACTGCTTCATCAGCCGCTTGATGGCCGAAAGCTGGTCCTGCGTGTCCAGGATCTGGAAGCTCTGCGGCAGGTTGGCCAGCTTGTAATGGGCCCGCAGGAAGCGGTTGCACAGTCCGTGGAAGGTGCCGATCCACATGCCGCGGACGTTGACCGGCAGCATCGCGCCGAGGCGCGTCATCATCTCCTTGGCGGCCTTGTTGGTGAAGGTCACGGCCAGCACGCCGCCCGGCGAGACCTGGCCGGTCGACAACAGCCAGGCGATCCCGGTGGTCAGCACGCGGGTCTTGCCCGAACCGGCGCCGGCCAGGATCAGCGCATGTTCGTTGGGTAGCGTGACCGCGGCCAGCTGCTCCGGGTTCAGGTTTTGCAGCAACGGGAGCTGGTGGGCGACTTCTGGGAACATAGGGGATATTGTAGGAAGACGGTATGACTCGGCCCATTCGCATTCGTTCTTGGTCCCGCGCGGCCCTGTTGTCGCTGGCTGCGGCGCTGAGCCCGGCGTCGCACGCCCAGTCGTTCTGCTCCAGCGACGGCCAGACCCAGCCGGCCCGGCTGCTGGAGCGCTTCACCAGCGCGGACTGCGAGTCTTGCTGGGCCGACGGCTCGGCGCCGGCCGAGCCGGACGAACTGGCGCTGGACTGGATCGTTCCCGGAACCAGGGGCGACGGCGCGCCCCTGTCCGCGGCGGTAAGCCCCGACGCCCTGGCGCGGCTGGCGGCGCTGCGGCGCCCCGCGCCGGCCGGGGCCGATGCCGTCCGCGGGCCGGTCCAGTCGCCCAAGCGAGGGCTGCGGGTGAGCCATGGCCTGCCGTACACCGACTACATCGGTGCCTCGATCGAGCTGAAGCAGCCGCGCTCGGAGCGCTGGACGGCCTGGCTGCTGCTGGTCGAGACCATTCCCGCAGGCACGGAAGGCACGTCGATCGACCGCAACCTGGTGCGTAATACGCTGCAACTGGACTGGGGCACGCCGGCCCGGCCGGAACCTGTCCGTCGCTACGAATCCCGTCCCATGACCATTCCGGCGGGGGCGCAGCCCGAGCGGCTGCGCGTGGTCGGCCTGGTGCAGGATGGGCGCGGCCGTATCAGGGCTATCGCGCAATCCAGATGCGCGCCCCAGCCGCCCGGCGGGTAGAATCACGCACCGGGCCCAAGCAATTGCGCCCGGTTTTTTTTGGCCCGCTGCGGCCGGAACCGGGCCCAAGTCCAAGCGCTCACCTGTTCGACAACAGCCTTCCGGAGCTTGGAAACAAATGGAAATCTTCGACTACGACAACGTCCTGCTGTTGCCGCGCAAATGCCGCGTCGAAAGCAGATCGGAATGCGACGCCAGCGTGGAGTTCGGCGGGCGCAGCTTCCGCATCCCCGTGGTGCCGGCCAACATGAAGACCGTGGTGGACGAAAAGATCTGCCTCTGGCTGGCGCAGAACGGCTTCTTCTACGTGATGCACCGTTTCGATCTGGACAACGTCAAGTTCGTGCGGCACATGAAAGCCAAGGGCGCCTTCGCGTCGATCTCGCTGGGTGTCAAAAAACCCGACTACGACACGGTGGACGAACTGGCTGCGGCCGGACTGGTGCCCGAGTACGTGACCATCGACATCGCGCACGGCCATGCCGACACCGTGAAGGACATGATCGCCCACCTGCGCGAAAAGCTGCCGACCACCTTCGTCATCGCCGGCAACGTCGGCACCCCCGAGGCCATCATCGACCTGGAAAACTGGGGCGCGGACGCAACCAAGGTCGGCATCGGACCGGGCAAGGTCTGCATCACGCGGATGAAGACCGGCTTCGGCACGGGAGGCTGGCAGCTGTCGGCGCTCAAGTGGTGCGCGCGCGTGGCGACCAAGCCGATCATTGCCGACGGCGGCATCCGCGAGCACGGCGACATCGCCAAGAGCGTGCGCTTCGGCGCCACCATGGTGATGATCGGCTCGATGCTGGCCGGCCACGAGGAGTCGCCCGGCGCGACGGTGGAAGTCGATGGCAAGCTGTTCAAGGAGTACTACGGCAGCGCCTCGGACTTCAACAAGGGCGAGTACAAGCACGTCGAGGGCAAGCGCATCCTGGAACCGGTCAAGGGCAGGCTCGCGGACACGATGCGCGAGATGGAAGAAGACGTGCAGAGCTCGATCAGCTACTCGGGCGGCAAACGGTTGCTGGACATCCGCAAGGTCAACTACGTGATCCTGGGCGGCTCCAACGAAGGCGAGCACCTGCTCATGTAAGGCGCCTCATGCGCGCAGCAGCTCCATCGCGATCGTATGCAGCCGGCTGCCCGGCTGTACCAGCGCGTCCAGCACGCTGAAATGGTTCAGCCCCGGTAACAGCTCCGCCACCGGGACCGCTTTCTTGCCCCAGGCCTGGCGGACCAGCTCCACCTGGCGGTGGAACTCCCCGCTCTCGTCGCCGCCGGCGACGGCGGCCAGCACACCTTGCGGCGGCGCCGGCAGGAGCGCGGGGCTGGCCTGCCGAACCTGCTGCGCCGTGAGCTTCAGGTCGGCCTGCAGGAACGGGGTGCGCATGATCGGATCCAGGTCGTGCACTCCCGAGATCGAGAGCGCGTTCTTCACCAGGTCGGCCGGCAGGTCCCTGCCGACCAGCGGCCACAGGCACTCCAGCATCATCGCGGCGAGATGGCCGCCGGCGGAATGGCCCGCCACGGTGATGCGCGACGGGTCACCGCCGTGCTTCGCTACATTGCGCCAGGTCCAGGCCAGCGCCTTCACCATCTGCAGCGTGATCTCGGGAATAGTCGCCGCCGGCGCCAAGGCGTAATTGGGGATCACCACGCAAACACCCTGCCTGGTGAAGGCGGGCGCGATGAACGCGTGGTCCTTCTTGTCCAG
>JACMQP010000174.1 GCA_014376915.1 Ramlibacter sp. | reverse complement strand
TGAAAGAACTCTGATGAGCGCTGTCATTCCCATTCTCGAGGTCGAGTACGAGCATCCGCTGCCCGGCAACACCTGCGACACCAGGCACGCCTGGGCCCGCATCCCGCCGGAACCGGCGCCGGACGAACGCGCCGCGCTGAAGGACAGAATCCGCCGGCTGCTGAAGGAGCGCAACGCGGTGATGGTGTCGCACTACTACGTGCACCCGGACCTGCAGGAACTGGCCGAGGAAACCGGCGGCATCGTCAGCGACTCGCTGGAGATGGCGCGCTTCGGCCGTGACCACCCGGCCCAGACGCTGGTCGTCTCAGGCGTCAAGTTCATGGGTGAGACCTCCAGGATCCTGTCGCCGGAAAAGCGCGTGCTGATGCCGGACCTGGACGCCACCTGCTCGCTCGACCTGGGCTGCCCGATCGACGAATTCAGCGCCTTCTGCGACCAGCATCCGGACCGCACGGTGGTGGTCTATGCGAATACGAGCGCCGCGGTGAAGGCGCGCTCCGACTGGCTGGTGACCTCGAGCTGCGCGCTGGACATCGTCGGCGCGCTCAGCGCCAAGGGCCACAAGATCCTGTGGGCGCCCGACAAGCACCTGGGCGGCTACATCCAGCGCCAGACCGGCGCCGATATGGTGATGTGGAACGGCTCGTGCATCGTGCACGACGAGTTCAAGGCCTTCGAGCTGGAAGCGTTGAAGAAGCAGTACCCCAAGGCCAAGGTGCTGGTGCATCCCGAATCGCCAGCCGACGTGGTGGCGCTGGCCGACGCCGTGGGTTCGACCTCGGGCATCCTGAAGGCAGCGAGCGAGATGCACGCCCGCGAATTCATCGTCGCCACCGACAACGGGATGATGCACAAGCTGCGCACGCTCAACCCGGACAAGATCTTCATCGAGGCGCCCACCGCTGGCAACAGCGCCACCTGCAAGAGCTGCGCGCACTGCCCGTGGATGGCCATGAACGGGTTGGCGGGCCTGGCGCACGTGCTGGAAACCGGCGCCAACGAAGTGCACGTCGACCCGTCGCTCGGCCAGCGCGCCCGGTTGCCGATCGATCGCATGCTGGCTTTTACCGCCGCGCTGAAGAAGTCACCGCACGCCGCGGGTGCGCTGGTGCCGGAGATCGGCGCGGCCTAATCTGCGGTCAGGGCACGAGGATCGTCGGCTTCGAATTGGGGTCGAGCTGCGGATAGTCGCGGCTGAAGTGCAGGCCGCGGCTCTCGTGGCGCGACTGGGCGGAGCGGACGATCAACTCCGCGACCTGGACCAGGTTGCGCAGTTCCAGCAGGTCGCGCGACACGTGGAACGCGCCGTAGAACTCCTGGATCTCCTGCTGCAGCAGGCGGATCCGGTGCGACGCCCGCTCCAGCCGCTTGTTGGTCCGCACGATTCCCACGTAGTCCCACATGAAGCGGCGCAGCTCTTCCCAGTTGTGGGAGATCACCACGCTCTCGTCCGCGTCCGTCACCTGGCTCTCGTCCCAGGCCGGCAGGGCCGGTGGCGCTGGCAGGGTGCTGGCCTTGATGTTCTGCGCCGCCGCATTGCCGAACACCATGCATTCGACCAGCGAGTTGCTGGCCAGCCGGTTGGCGCCGTGCAGGCCGGTGTACGCGGTCTCGCCGATGGCGTACAGGCCGGCGACATCGGTGCGGCCCGACAGGTCGGTGTGGACGCCGCCGCAGGTGTAGTGGGCAGCCGGCACCACCGGGATCGGCTGCTTCGTGATGTCGATGCCCAGTTGCAGGCAGCGCGCGTAGATGTTGGGAAAGTGTTCCTTGATGAACGCTTCCGGCTGGTGCGAGATGTCCAGGTACACGCAGTCCACGCCGTGCTTTTTCATCTCGAAGTCGATCGCCCGGGCGACGATGTCGCGCGGCGCCAGTTCGGCGCGCGGGTCGTGCTCCGGCATGAAGCGGGTGCCTCCGGCCGATTGCGGCAGCAGCAGCTTGCCGCCTTCGCCGCGCACCGCCTCGCTGATCAGGAAGCTCTTCACGCTGGGGTGGAACAGGCAGGTCGGATGGAACTGGATGAACTCCATGTTCGTCACCCGGCAGCCAGCCCGCCAGGCCACGGCGATGCCGTCGCCGGTGGCCGTGTCCGGGTTGGTGGTGTACAGGTACACCTTGCCGGCGCCGCCGGTCGCGATGATGGTGCGCGGCGCGCGGAAAGTCAGCACCTCGTCGGTCTTCTCGTCCAGTGCGTACAGGCCCAGGCAACGGTTACCGGCAGGATCGTCCAGTCCGAGCTTGCTGCTGGTGATCAGGTCCACCAGCATGTGGTGTTCGAACAGCGTGATGTTGGGCGCGCGGCGCACGTGCTCGATCAGCGTGCCCTGCACCGCGGCTCCGGTGGCGTCGGTCACGTGCACGATCCGGCGCGCGCTGTGGCCTCCTTCGCGCGTCAGGTGCAGGTGGCCGTCCTCCTGCGGGGACGGCACGCCGAGCTGGCGCAGCCATTCGATGCTCTCGGGCGCGTGCTGGACGACGAAGCGGGTCGCCGCCGGGTCCGACAGGCCGGCACCGGCCACCAGCGTGTCGTCGACGTGCGAGGCGAAAGTGCCGCCTTCGCCCATCACCGCCGCGATGCCGCCCTGGGCCCAGCCGCTGGAGCCGTCGCTCATCGAGCGCTTGGTCAGGATGGCGACCCGGTGGGTCGGCGCCAGGTGCAGC
>JACMQP010000173.1 GCA_014376915.1 Ramlibacter sp. | reverse complement strand
GCCAACAACCGCTCCAACAAGGCCGCCAAACGCCCTGCCCGGCTGATGTCGGCGCGCGGCCACGGCGTGCCGGGCTCGCGCACCAGGCACAGCACGGCGACCAGCCGGCCGCCGCGGTGCTTGTCATCGCGCAGGCCCAACTCCAGCCGCGAGCCAGTGGCTGATAACTCGTCTCGCCACGGATGCTGCGCCGGGTCGGGACTGACCAGCGGCTCGCCCGGCCGCGACAGCGCATCCAGATAGCCCGGCGCGGCGGCCAGCGCCTTTTTGCTGCCATCCACCGCCAGATAACTGCCGCTGCCCTCGGCATCCCACCACAGCTGCACATCGGTCAGCGACAGGCCCTCGATCAAGCGGGGCCGCAGCCGCTCCCAGGCGTGGGCAAAATCCTTGTGCCTTTCAAGCGTCCAAGCCTGAGTGGCCAAGGACAACAGCAAGGTGTCGGCACCGGTCGGGTCGGTGTCGAAACGGGCCAGCGCCTCCAGCCTCGCGGGCACCGGGCCTTGCTGGAGCAAGAGCGCCTCCAGCTTTTGCGCCTGCGTCTGGTGATGCCAGCCGGGGCCCAGTTCGCCCCGCTCGCGCATCAACGCCGCCAGCCGGCTGTGTGCCGCCGCCTCGGTCGAGCGCGACTGGATCGCCTCGGCCAGCGCCAAGGTCTGGCGCACCCAGGCCAGCGCCGCGTCACCGGCGCTCAATTCGCTCAGCAGCAGCGCGGCATGCGCTTGCAGCCAGCGGTAGCCGCAGCGCTGGGCCAGCGCTTGCGCCTGACCGCCAAGGGTCAGCGCCAGCGCGGCATCGCCACTGTCGCGGGCGCAACGCGCGTGTTGCCACATCGCCTCGGCCTGGTAGTCGCGATGACCGGCCTCGCGGGCGGCGCCCAAGGCCTCGTCCAGCGCCAGCAAGGCCGCTTGCGGGCCTTGGGTGGCGCGCAGCGAGGTGGCACGGTTCAAAGCGATCTTGGCGCGCAGATAGGGCTCGTGCGCCAGATGGGCGTAATGCAGCTCGGCCTGGTCCAGCACCCGCCCGCCTCGCGCCCACTCGCCCAGCGCAAAACACAGATGCGCCAGGCCGATGCGGGCCAGGCAGGCGCTGCGCGAATCGTCGGTGGCCCAGTCCAGGGTCAGGCTCCACGCGTCGCAGGCCTGCGCGTAATCGCCGCGCTGGTAATGCAGCCGCCCCAGCGCCTCGCTCAGCTCCGCCGCCTCGGGCAGCGCGCGCTGGATGCGGGTCTGTTGCAGCGCTGCTTGCAGTTCACCCTGCAGCTCGGCCGCCCGGCCCCAGCGTTCGAGCACGAAAAACGTGCCTTGCAAGGCGGCACGCGACTGCGCCGCGTTGCCGGATTTCATCAAGCCCCGCAACAGCGGCAAGACCAGCACCGGATGGCGCATCAGCATGCGTTCCCAGCGGGATTTGTCGGGCTGGCGGGGCGTCGTCATGGCATCGAGGTTGGTAGGGCGAGGGCGGAATGCAAGCATAACGAGTGATCAAAAAAAAGCGCCCGAAGGCGCTTTCTCAAGGGAAAAAAAGCGATCAGGCCGCCCCGGCCACCGAACTGCGCAGGCGAATGTGCAGTTCGCGCAACTGCTTTTCGTCCACGTTCGATGGCGCGCCGGTCAGCAGGCACTGGGCGCGCTGCGTCTTCGGGAAGGCGATCACGTCGCGGATCGAATCGGCCTTGGTCATCATCGTGACGATGCGGTCCAGGCCGAAAGCCAGGCCACCGTGCGGCGGCGCGCCGTATTGCAGCGCGTCGAGCAGGAAGCCGAACTTTTCCTGCGCCTCTTCGGGGCCGATGTTCAGCGCGGCGAACACCTTGCTCTGCACGTCGGCCTTGTGAATGCGCACCGAACCGCCCCCCAGCTCCCAGCCATTCAGGACCATGTCATAGGCCTTGGAAATGCAGGCGCCGGGGTCCGTTTCCATCAGGTCTTCGTGCCCGTCCTTCGGCGCGGTGAACGGGTGGTGCACGGCGTTCCAGCGGCCACCTTCCTCGTTCTGCTCGAACATCGGGAAGTCCACCACCCACAACGGGGCCCATTTGTCTTCAAACAGGCCGTGTGCTTTGGCAAACTCGCTGTGACCGACCTTCAGGCGCAACGCGCCGATGGCGTCGTTGACGACCTTGGCGCGGTCGGCACCGAAGAACAGGATGTCGCCGTCCTGCGCGCCGGTTCGGGCCAGGATGTCGGCAATCGCCTGGTCATGCAGGTTCTTGACGATGGGGCTTTGCAAGCCTTCACGGCCCTTG
>JACMQP010000021.1 GCA_014376915.1 Ramlibacter sp. | reverse complement strand
TCGCCGAGCGGGCCGAACACCAGCTGCATCAGGCCGTAGGCAACGGAAAAACCGATGATCACGCGGCCGGCTGCGCCGGCCGTCACCGTGAAGTCGCCTGCCAGCCGCGGCAGCAGCGAGTCGCAGATGCGCAGTGCGGCGCCGCTGAAGAACCCGGCGCTGGCGAGCAGAGGGACGGTGGTGTCGGTGCGGGGAGCGGAAGCGGAATCTGGAACGGGAGTCATGCGCGTGAACCGGCCTCAGTGTGCCATCACCGCGGCTGGCATCGAGCGGCGGCGCTCTCCGCAGGGCGGCCGGGACCGACCGATGCAGATCACCGGGATGCAGCTCAGCGTCGGGCGCAAGTGCTCAGCGCAGGTTGCCGGTGTGCCCCAGCGAATAGCGTCCCGGCTGCGGCCAGACGGTGAGGCCGTGAGGCTCGCGGCCAACCTTGATGCGGTCGACCGCGCCCGTGGTGGTGTCGAAGCGGTACACCTCGTGGTCGTAGCGGCCGGACAGCCACAGATGGCGACCGTCGGCGCTGACGTTGCCCATGTCGGGGCTGCCGCCGCCGGGCACCGGCCAGTTGGTGAGCACGCTGCCGGTCGCAAAATCGATGACCGACACGCTGCCCCTGCCGTTCCGGCGGCCGCGGATCTTGTTGCTGCCGCGGTTGGCGACGTACAGGCGCTTGCCGTCGCGGCTGGGATAGAGGCCGTGGGTGCCGACGCCGGTCGGGACGAAACCGATCTGCCGGAAGCTCTCCAGGTCCACCAGGTGCACGCCGTTGGCAATCATGTCGGCGACGTAGAAGGTCTTGCCATCGGGCGAGGCGCGCACGTCCTGCGGCATGCCCACCAGCACCGCGTTGCCTGGCCGCCGCTCCGTGTTGTGGCCCATCGCCATGTCGTGGCCGCCGGGGTTGCGGGCCTTCGCCAGCCTGGCCGTGGCCTTCTCAAGTTGCGCCATCGCCTCGGGGCGGTTAAAGAACGGGCTCAGGCTGATGGTCGAGACCACCTTGCGGTTGACCATGTCGATCTTTGTCAGGGCGCTGTTGAATTCGCAGGTGAAGAGGGCGAAGCGGCCGTCGATCGAAAAGTCGGCGTGGTTGATGCCGGCGCAGTTGGGCGTCGGGATGGAGAACGCCAGCTTCATCGTCTGCGGGTCGCGGAAGTCGAGCCGCTTGTAGGCCTCGGCCACGACGATGGCGTACTTGCCGTCGGGCGACCAGTACAGGTTGTACGGGTCGTCCACCGGGATCGAGCGGCCCGGCTTGCCGGTGAGCGGATCGATCGGCGTCAGGCTGCCGTCGGTGCGGCCCTCCGCGTTGTTGGCCACCCACAGGGTCTTGTGGTCCCAGGACGGCACGATGTGCTGCGGGTCGATGCCGACCTTGGAGGTGTCCACCACCTTCAAGGTCGACGGGTCGATGACGGAGACCGAGTTGTCGGAGCGGTTGGGCACGTACACGCGCTCGAGCGCGCCGGCGACGGCCGGCGACATCTTGCCGGCGCCGATCTCGCTGTAGAGGTTGTTCGCGTCGACGACCGAGGGCATGCCAGGGATGGTGTTGACGGCGGACGTCGGGCGCGGGGCCGGCGCCTGGGCAGCGGCGGGTTGCAGGCAGGCCGTCGCTGCGGCGGTGGCGAGGAGCGCAAGAGAAGTTCGGAAATGCATGGAGTCGGATCTTTTGGTTCTGGTCTAGTGTGTCTTGACGGCTTGCCGGATGGCCTCGACGGCCTGGTCGACCGCCATGTCGATGCCGATTTTGCCAAGTGCAGCGCTGGCGCGGGACGGATCGCCCACCACGCCCGTCGCGGCCTCGCCGCCAGCCTGCATCCGGTCGGCGCGAACCCGGCCGGGATCGACCGCCAGCATCAGCGAGGTGTCGGCGGCGCCGGCGTGCACGCCGATCTGGGCCTCGGTCAGGCCTTTGCTGCGCAACACCTGGTTGAAGCCCTCGGTGGCGGCACGGTAATACGCAGGAATGAAGTGAACGCGGGTGCGGGATGCAACCCATTCTTTGTTGAGGCGTTGCGCCACGGTTTTCAGCTGGTCCTGATAGCCGCCGTGGTCGCCGATCAGCACGATGTCGACGAAGCCATGCTGGCGGAAGCTGCGGGCCGCGCCGGCCAGGATGGCGGCGAAGGCGTCGTCCGGCACCGAGATCGTGCCAGGAAAGCGCATGTGCCCCCCCGGCGGAGACACGCGGCCTTCCGGCACGTAGCTCAGCACCGGCGCGACCAGCGCGTTGCCGAGCTTGACGGCGATGCGCTCGGCCAGCGCGGCGACCCGGAAATTGTGCTTGCCCAGCGCCATGTGGGGCCCGCTCTGCTCGGTGCCACCGACCGGAATGATGATCGTGGTGCTGCCGGCGCGCAGCGCATCGCGCACCTCGGTCCAGGTCATGTCGTCGAGCAATACGCCGGCCGCGGCAGGTTGCACCAGCGCCAGCGCCGCGAGCAATGCCAGCACGCGCCAGCGCCTTCGAAACGTCAAATCCATGCCCGATTCTAGAAGAGCGCCACGGCGGCCCGATGAAACCGCGAGCAATGCGAAACTTCGCGCCACGCGCGACCGGCCTCAGGCCGCTGACGCGGTCTCTTCTACTTCTCCGCCCAGCGCTTCGAGCAGGTCGGGCAGCAGCGCCGACAGCTCGCCGGTGAGGATGGCGGCGTCGGTGTCGAAGCCGTCGTCGTCCTTGCCGCCCTTTTGAACGCCGTCCATCACCACATCCAGCAGCTTCAGCTTGCGCACCTGCGCCGTCTCGGTGAGCACGAACGACACGCGATCGTCCCACGTCATGGCCAGTTGGGTCGGCAGCTTGCCGGCGGCGATGTGCTGCGCGACCTCGTCGATCTCCAGCGTGTGACGCGAATAACGCACGGCCGATTTCTGCTCGTCGGGCGTCTTCAGCTCGCAGTCGCGATCGACCGTGAAGCTCACCGGCGCCTCGCGCGTGGCCAGCCAGTGCGACATGCAGGCCACTGCCGTCTCGTTGGTCTGCACCGGCCTGACCATGATCGCAGGGCCGGCGCCCGGCACCTCGCACAGCGCCTCGACCAGCGCCGTGACCACCTTGTCAGCGCCGGTGAGGCTGCCCGAATCCACCACCAGGAACCGATTCACCGGGTCGAGCCACACCAGCGTCGTCGAGCGCTTGGTGAAGGCGCGCGGCAGCAGGTCCTGCACCACTTCTTCCTTCATCTCCTTCTTGATCCGGGCCGACACCCGCTCGTT
>JACMQP010000172.1 GCA_014376915.1 Ramlibacter sp. | reverse complement strand
GGCGGTGACGGCGGCGGCATAGCGGTCCGCCAGCACGGTGTAGTCGCCGGGATCGGACAGGTCGAGGTTGCGGTGGCAGGCGGGCAGCCAGACCAGTGGCTTGTGCTTGGACATGCGGCGATCTTCGCAGACCGCCGTCCCGCCATGTTGGCTCAGCTCGCTTTGGCCAGGCCCAGCTTCTCGACCAGCACCTTCTCCTTCGTGAAGGTGTCCTGCGCGAACCTGGTGTAGCCGGCCGAGCTCATGTACATCGGCACCATGTCGTAGCGCGCCAGCGCGGCGACGTAGCTCGGCTCTTCCATCGCCGTCTTGAACGCGTCGTGCAGGCGCTTGATGACTGCCGGCGGCGTGCCGCGCGGCGCGCCGATGCCGAACGGTGAGTTCTGCACGATGTTCAGGCCCAGCTCCTTGAGCGTCGGCGCATCCGGGAACTTCGCCAGCCGCTTTTCGCCCCAGGTGTTGAGCACCCGCAGCTTGCCGGCTTCGACCAGCGGCGCGAAGCCGGTGGAGTCGGCCGCCGCCATGATGTGGCCGCCGACGATGGCCTGCGCCAGCTCCGCGCTGCCCTTGTACGGAATGTGCTGCAGCTGGATGCCCAGCTCCTGCGCGATCAGCTCGGTGGTCAGGTGCGGGCTGGTCAGCGTGCCGGTCGAGCCATAGGTGAGACGGCCGGGGTTGGCCTTGGCCCAGCCGACGAAATGGGTCCAGCTCTTGAGCGGCGAATCCATCGGCACCACGATGCCGAAGGCATAGCCGGTGACGTTCAGCACGTACGAGATGTCCTTGACCGGATCCCAGTTGATCTTGGTGGTGTACGGCAGGCGGAACACGCCCAGCGGGATCTGCGCCAGCGTGTAGCCGTCGGGCTGCACCGTCTGCAGCTGTTGCGCCGGCAGCGTGCCGCCGGCACCGGGCTTGTTCTCGACGATCACCGGCTGCTTGAGGATCTTGCCGGCGTTGTCGGCCAGCGAACGCATGGTGATGTCGGTCGGCCCACCGGCAGGAAACGCGATGACCAGCTTGACCGGTTTGCTCGGGAACTCCGCCTGGGCGAAAGCACTGAGGGATGGCGCGGCCGCGGACGCGGCGGCGATCTGGATGAGTTGGCGACGGCGCATGGGGACTCCTGTTCTGGACAGCCCCCATTGGAAGCGCGGCGGCCGCCAGCGTCCATCCGGACTGACCCGCGACGCTGTCGCAAGCGCGTCAAGCCGGCGCGGCGAGTCGCTTTTGCAGTTGCACTGCGTCGACGATGCCACCGTAGTAGCCGCTGACGGTCTTGAACGGCACGAAGCCGAGTCGCCCGTAGAAGGCGATGGCCTTGCTGTTGTCGGCCCGGGCCTCGACCCTGATCCTTTCGATGCCCGCGATCCGCGCCGGTTGCTCCAGCCAGGACACCAGCCGGCTGCCCAGTCCGCGGTTGCGGTGCCCGGGATCCACGGCGAAGAGCGCCAGGTGCGCCGTCTCCTCGAAGTACTGCATGATGCCGAAGCCGATCACGCGCTCCAGGTCGGTCATTACTGCGACGTTGGTCGCCGGGTCGCGGATGGCGCGCAGTACCCGACCTTCGCGCCAGCTCCAGCCCAGGCCCTGTTCAATGTAGCTGCGCGACATCTGCGCGATCTCGCCGGCGTCGGCGAGCGTCGCGAGACGGATGACGGGAACGATCAGCATGGCCGGCTCCTGGTTGTCGGCCCGCGCGCCGGGCGCTGCGAATGGATGCAGATGCCGGTGCCGGTGCCGGTGATGGTGCCGGGCGGAAACTTCTGCGGTGCGATGACTGCCCCGAGCCGGGCATGCTTGTCGTTGTTGATCGTCAGCATGCCCCGATAGTGCCCTAACTGCCATCCCAGACCCGATCCGGCATGCCAGCTAGCGCGCCAGCACCGGCCCCAGCGCCACGCCGGTGTGCGTCCCGAGCTTGACCAACTTTTCCGGCGGCGCCTGGGCCACGACCCGGCCGCCGGCGTTGCCGCCCTCGGGGCCGAGGTCGATGATCCAGTCGGCTTCGGCGATGACGTCGAGGTCGTGCTCGATCACCATCACGCTGTGGCCGCCATCGACCAGCCGGTG
>JACMQP010000171.1 GCA_014376915.1 Ramlibacter sp. | reverse complement strand
CAGTCCGCTGTCGGTCACGGTGATGGTTTCGGGCTCGAGGCCCATGCCGTCGGCCAGCGCCAGGTCGACCGCACGCAGGCGGTGCACCACCACTTCGCCGAAGGTCTGCTGCGCCAGGGCCTGTCCGAAAGCGTCCAGCAGCTGCGGATAGGGCTCCGGCAAGCCCGCCACGCGCAGTGACCGGACCCGCAGCCGCTGCGCCCGGATGGTGCGGTCGCTGCGCTCGTAACGCAGGCCGAAATCCAGGTCGAATGCGCCGGACGCTGGCGCCGGCAGCGCCGGCCCCGCCGCGACCACCACCATGTCGGTGGCGACGCGATTGGCTTGCGGCAGCAACCGCAGGACCGGCGTGCGCACCGTCAGCTGCAGCAACCCGCCGACCGCGAACCGCATCGGGAAGCGCTGGGCAACCGCCTCCTGCAGCACTGCGGCCGACACGGCGTAACGCGGCTGGGCCAGCGCCACCCGGGCTGGGAGCAGCAGAGCGGCCGGCAGCGCTGCCGCCGTCCAGGCCATCAGCCGCCGTCGTTTCATCGTGGAGCGTCCCGCATACCCGATTGTCGACCGGCCGGGGCCGGTGCGGGCTCATCAGCGCTGACGCGGATCGAGGGCGTCGCGCAGGCCATCGCCCAGCAGGTTGAACGACAGCACCAGCAGGAAGATCGCCACGCCCGGACTGATGGCCATCCAGGGCGAGTTGTCGATGTAATTCTTGGCGGTGTTGAGCATGCTGCCCCAGCTCGGTGCCGGCGGCTGCTGGCCCAGGCCCAGGAACGACAGGCTGGCCTCGGCGATCACTGCCGCCGCGATGGCGAGCGTGGCCTGCACGATCAGCGGCGCCGTGATGTTCGGCAGGATGTGACGCAACGCGATTCGCAGTGGCGAATTGCCCACCGCCCGCGCCGCTTCCACATAGTCCTCCACCTTGACGCTCAGCACCTGGCCGCGCGCCAGCCGCACGAAGATCGGCGCCGCCGACACGCCGATCGCGATCATCGCGTTCGTGAGGCTCGGCCCCAGGAAGGCCGCCAGCGCGATGGCCAGGATCAGGAACGGGCAGGCCAGGAAGGCGTCGGTGATGCGGGAAATGACGGCGTCGACCGCGCCACCCAGAAAACCCGCAGCCATGCCCAGCGGCACGCCGATCAGCAGCGAGATCGACACCGACACCACGCCGGCCAGCAGCGAGGCGCGGGTGCCCCAGATCACGCGCGACAGCACGTCGCGGCCGATCTCGTCGGTGCCGAGCCAGTACTGCGCGCTCGGCGCCTTGCGGATCGCGGCCCAGCTCGCCGCGATCGGGTCCTGCGGTGCAATCCACGGCGCGAACAGCGCCAGCACGATGAACAACACGACAACTGCCAGGCCGACCAGCGCACCGCGGCGGCGCCGCAGCCGCAGCCAGGCGCGGCGCCACGGCCCGGACTCGCGCACCGGTGCGGCAGCGACGGGAGATTCGAGGATGGCGGCCATGCTTCAGTGCCGCAGTCGCGGGTTGACGAGGAAATAGGCCAGGTCGGCCAGCAGGTTCAGCGTCATGTACGCCGTGGCGGTGACCAGCACCACGCCTTGCACCACAAGGTAGTCGCGGTTGAACACCGAGTCGACGATCAGCTTGCCGAAGCCCGGAATGGTGAAGACCTGTTCGGTCAGCACCGCGCCCGACAGTAGCGTGCCGAGTTCGAGCGCGCCGAGCGTGATGATGGGTGTCAGCGCATTTCGAAGTGCATGCTTGATCACCACGGTTCGCTCGTTCAGGCCCTTCGCCCTTGCCGTACGCACATAGTCGGCCGACAGCACCTGCAGCATCGCGCTGCGGGTGTGGCGCATCAGCACCGCGGCGATGGCGTTACCCAGTACGAAGGCCGGCATGATCATCGCCTTCAGGTTGGCACCGAGGTCCTCGAACGGACTGACGTAGCCCGAGGCCGGCAGCCAGCCGAGATTTACCGAAAACAGCATGATCAGCAGGATCCCCAGCCAGAAGTTGGGCGTCGACAGGCCCCAAAGGGCGAACACATTGGCCAGGTAGTCCCACACGCCGCCCCGCCCCACCGCCGAGACAATGCCGGCGGGAATGCCGATCACGAGCGCGATGGTCATCGCCAGCAGGGCGAGCTCCGCCGTCACCGGCAGCTTCTGCGCGATCAGCTGCAGCACCGGCTGCTGGTTGCGCACCGATTCGCCGAAGTCGCCGCGCACCACGCCGCCGACCCAGTAGGCGTAGCGCATCGGCAGCGGCTCGTCCAGGTGCAGCTTGGTGCGCAGGTACGCCACCACCGTCGGGTCCTGGTCCTCGCCGGCCAGGATCTTGGCCGGGTCGCCCGGCAGCAGCTGCTGCAGGCCGAAGATCAGCATCGAGACCAGCACCAGCGTGGGGACCAGGGACGCGAGGCGGCGAACCAGATAGGCGAACATGGTGCTCAGCCGGGCGTGCGGTTCAAGGCGCCAGCTTGAGGCCGCTCACGCGCAGCAGACCGTCCGGGATCTCGCGCACGCCGCTCAGTTTCGGGTTGTAGGCCCACAACCAGTTGCGGTGGTACAGGTAGACGATCGGGCGCTCCTTGAGCACTTTGGCGGCGATCTTCTCGAAGACCTTCTTGCGCTCGGCCGGGTCGCGCAACGCGCGTGACTGGTTCAGCAAGGCGTCGGTCTCGGCATCGCAGTAACCGGCATAGTTGAGCGGCTGCTTGCAGGCGTCGAAGCTGTAGACGTTGCCGTCCGGGTCGGCACGGCCGCTCCAGGCCAGCACGTAGGCCTCGAAGTTGCCCTTGTCCGCCATGTCCAGCGAGGTGGCGAATTCGGCGGCCTGGATCTTGACGTCGAAACCGGCTTCGCGGGCCATCGCCTGCACCACCAGCGCGATCCGCTGCGCGTCCGACGTGGTCGGGGTCACCAGCGTAAAGCTGGGATTGGTGACACCAGCATCCTTCAACAGCGCCTTGGCGCGAGCGATGTCGCGCTTGGGCAGCGGCATGTTCTTCGCGTAGTACTGGTTGGTGGGCGCCACCCATTGGTTGCCGGCGATCGCCTCGTTGTCCATCACCACCTGCACCAGGCCCTGGCGGTCCAGCGACAGCTCGAACGCCTCGCGCACCCGGGCGTCGCGGCCCAGCGGGTTCTTCTTCGCCTGGTCGCTCTTGCCGACGTTGATGGTGATGCCCTGGTAGCCGATCTCGGTGATGCGCGAAGTCTTGAGCTTCTTGTCGGCGCGGATCTTGTCCATGTCGCTGGACGAAACGCGCTCGATGAAATCGAGCTGACCGGACTTGAGGTTGGCCAGCCGCACGGTCGCATCGGGAATCGGCGTGTAGATGATCTTGTCCAGGTGGATCGCGCCCTTGTTCCAGTAGTCGGCGTAGCGCTCGAACACCATCCGGTCCTGCGCCACCCGCTCCACGAACTTGAACGGGCCGGAGCAGACCGGGTGGGCGCCGAACTTGTCGCCGGCCGCCTGCGCCGCCTTGGGCGAGACCATCATGCCGGCCCGGTCGGCCAGCTGCGCGAGCAGCGGCGAGAACGGCGCCGACAGGTTCAGCCGCACGGTGGCCGGGTCGAGCACGTCGACGCTGGCCACCGGCGCCAGCTCGCCGCGGCGGTTGGAGCCGGCCATGGTCTTGTGGCGCTCGATGTTGAACTTCACCGCAGCCGCGTCGAATTTCTCGCCGTCGTGGAAGGTGACGCCCTGGCGCAGCTTCATGGTCAGCGCCTTGCTGTCGGCCGACCATTCGTAGCTGGTGGCCAGCTGCGGCACGATGTTCAGCTTCTCGTCGATGTCCAGCAGCTTGTCGCACAGCGCCGCGAACACCACCCGGCCGACGAAGGTGCGTGCCAGTGTCGGGTCAAGGACGTCGGGGTCCTCGGCCAGTCCCACCCGCAGGGTCTGCGCCTGGGCGGCCAGCACGCCGAACCCCAACAGTAGCGGTATGAGGATGATTCGTTTGAGTTGCATGAAGCGCTCTCCTTCGGTTGATTGTGTGGGGTATCAGGCCTGCGGCACGGCGCTGAAGGCCGACTGCAGCAGTTCCAGCCGGTG
>JACMQP010000020.1 GCA_014376915.1 Ramlibacter sp. | reverse complement strand
GCCTCGTTCGTCGAGCACGCAAGAGTGGGGAATAGCCCCGCGGCCGCTGTGAGAGGCGACGCTGTCACCCGCGCCGAGCCGCCACACCCAGGGTGCAGCTTCCAGTTCCACATAGACACGCTGGGGCCCGTTCTGGAAAAACCAGCAGCCGCGGTCGTCGCATTCGTAATTGCGGTGGATGAAGTCCACCAGCTTCTCGTGCTTGAGCAGCGACCCCTTGTTGGCGGGAAAGGCGCCGGCGGCTTGGGTCCGGTCATCGCGCATGGACCAGTTGCCGCGGGCGTCGAGCCCGAGCCAGCCATAGCAATGCGGAACGTTCGGCCACTTCGCGATGGCCTGGCGCACGATGTCGTCCATGACGGTCATTATGGTGTCTGGCTGCGCTAAAAACAAAAGACGCCGGAGTGCGGCGTCTTTCAAATGGCATCTCCTGGATGCGTGGCCTGTCTCGGCCTCGATGTTCTTGGGGAGTCTCCTCGGACCTCGCCCCTGCGAGCCTTTGTGCGGCCGGTTGCGAGTGGCGTGACTCTAAAGTGCGCACCCGGCCGGCGCATCGGGATTTCCTCCATGGCGGCCCACGTGCGCTGCCATGGTGTGGAAGTATCAGGCCCGCTGGCCGGCAGCCCGCACGATCCATTCCGAGGCCTTTTCCGCGATCATCAACGTCGGCGAATTGGTGTTGCCGCTGGTGATGCTAGGCATCACACCGGCGTCGACCACCCGCAGTCCGGCAATACCGCGGACCCGCAGCTGCGAGTCGACCACCGCCATCGGGTCGTCGTCGCTCCCCATGCGCGTGGTGCCCACCGGATGGAAGATGGTGGTGGCGATGTCGCCCGCAAGCCGCGCCAGCTCCTCGTCGCTCTCGAACTGCGCGCCCGGCTTCCATTCCTGGGGTTGGTACTGCGCAAGCGCTGGCTGCTGCACGATGCGCCGGGTTACCCGCAGCGAATCCGCAGCCACCTTGCGGTCTTCCGGCGTGCTTAGGTAGTTGGGTGCGATCAGCGGGGCGTCCTCAAAACTCCTGCTGTGGATGCGGACCGTGCCCCGGCTGGTCGGGTTGAGATTGCAGACGCTGGCGGTGAACGCATCGAAGCCATGCAACGGTTCGCCGAACGCGTCCAGACTGAGCGGCTGCACATGGTATTCAATGTTGGGGTACTGCTGGTCCGGCGAGCTGCGGGTGAAAGCGCCCAGCTGCGACGGTGCCATGCTCATCGGCCCGCTGCGCTTGAGCGCGTATTCGACGCCGATCTTCAGCTTGCCCAGCCAGCTGTTGGTCAGGGTGTTGAGCGTAGGCACGCCCTTGACCTTGAACACCGCGCGGATCTGCAGGTGGTCCTGCAGGTTGGCACCGACCCCGGGCAGATCCTGCGCCAGCGGAATTCCCAAGTGCTGCAGCAACGGTGCCGGGCCTATGCCCGACAGCTGCAGGATTTGCGGCGAGCCGATACTGCCGGCGCAAAGGAGCACTTCGTGTTCCGCGCTCACGGTCACCTGCTCGCTGCCGGTCCAGATCTCGGCGCCGCTGCAGCGACGGCTGCCGTCGGCCTGCTGCTCGATCACCAGTTTCGTCACGTGGGCGCTGGTCCACATCTCGAAGTTGGGCCGGCCGTAGCAGGTCGGCCGCAGGAACGCCTTGGCCGTGTTCCAGCGCCAGCCGTCCTTCTGGTTCACCTGGAAGTAGCCGACGCCTTCGTTGTCGCCGCGGTTGAAGTCCTCGCTGTGCGGGATGCCGGCCTGCTGCGCGGCTTGCGCGAACGCGTCGAGCACGTCCCAGCGCAGCCGCTGCCGCTCCACCCGCCATTCGCCGCCGGCGCCGTGCATGGCGTCGGCGCCCTTGTAGTAGTCCTCGTGCTTGCGGAAGTACGGCAGGCAGTTGTCCCAGGTCCAGTTGACGTCGCCGGTCAGCCGCGCCCACTGGTCGTAGTCGCGGGCCTGGCCGCGCATGTAGATCATGCCGTTGATGCTGGAGCAGCCGCCGAGTGTCTTGCCGCGTGGATAGCGCAGCTGTCGGCCGTTGAGGCCGGCGTCAGCCTCGGTGCGGTACAGCCAGTCGGTGCGCGGATTGCCGATGCAGTACAGGTAGCCCACGGGGATATGGATCCAGTGGTAATCATCGCGCCGACCGGCTTCGATCAGCAGCACCCGCCGCTTTGGGTCGGCAGACAATCGGTTGGCGAGCAGGCAGCCAGCCGTGCCGCCGCCGATGATGACGTAGTCGAAACTGGTGTCGCTCATGGCGGGCTTTCTCGGCTGATGTTGGTGTGCGGACCTTTGTACCTGCGCAGGTTCGGCTTTTCAAGCAGGTGCCAGCTGAGCGAGGCCAGCAAGAACGTGCAGCCGAGCGTGTACGCCAGCAGCCGGCCGCCACCTAGCAGCGGCACGGCCGTGGTCAGCGACATCAGCACCAGCATGTGCCAGAGGTACAGGCCGTAGCTGACGTCGCCGAAGTAGCGCAACGGCGCCAGCAGCCGGCTGCCGGCCCAGGGGAACGTGATCGCCGCCCCGAGCAGGGCCGCGAAACCTGTCGCCAGCAGCGGCCGCCAGAAGATCACCATCCCCGCATGGTCCCAGTAGGTGTAGGCCTGATCGATCCGGATCGCAGCCGTGAGCAGAACCAGGGCCAGCAGCAGCCAGGCCAGGAAATGGCCCCAGCCGGGCGTGAGCCACTGCGCCATCCGGCCAGCACCGCGATGCACCACCAGCGCCAGCGCGATGCCCACCGCGAATTCGTCGAGGACCCCCGGCAATTGCGTTGAGTAGATGAACTGGATCACCGGCACCGCCTGTCCCGGCACCAGCACCAGCGTGGTTGCGAAGCGCCAGGCCACCGCGACCAGCACCGCTCCCAGCAGCATGCGCAGCGCGCCGGTGCGGGCCAGCCACGGAGCGGCCAGCAGCATGGCCAGGTAGAACTGCATCTCCAGTGCGACCGACCAGCTCGGGCCGTTGATCGACCCATGGGTTCCGGCGTAGAGGTTGTGCACGAACAGCAGGTGGCTGCCGATATGGGCCGAGAGGGACGGCCAGGGCTGCAGCAGCAGCGTCGGCTGCAGCAGCACCACGAACACAAGCGACGTCAGCAGGTACAGCGGTACGATGCGCGCCAGCCGCCGCAGTGCGAACGGGCGGCGAAAGCCCGTCCCCTGCTTGCGCACGCCGTCCAGTGCCGACAGCGCGATCACGAAGCCGCTGATGGTGAGGAACAGGTCTACCCCCACCCAGCCGTGGCGAAACAGGTAGCCCACGCCGGTGTTGGGGACGGCGTACCACTTGCCGTATTCGATGACGTGATAGACCAGCACGAGCATCGCCGCCAACGCGCGCAGCAGGTCGATGCCCGGAAAATTCCGGGGAAGACTGTCTGGGAGCACGATCGTCAGGCGCCAGCGGAAAGTGCCCGGCGCGGGGGCGTGGGCGGCTTCATTGCGCCGTTGGCATCACGAACTCCGCACCCTTGCCGATGCTCTCCGGCCAGCGCTGCATGATTGACTTCTGCTTGGTGTAGAAGCGAACGCCTTCCTCGCCGTAGGCATGCATGTCGCCGAACATGCTCTTCTTCCAGCCGCCGAAGCCGTGCCAGGCCATCGGCACCGGGATCGGTACGTTGATGCCGACCATACCGACCTGAACCCGGCGCGAGAATTCGCGCGCCACGTTGCCGTCGCGGGTGAAGCAGGAAACGCCGTTGCCGTATTCGTGCGAATTGATCAGGTCCACCGCCGCCGCCAGGTCCGGTACGCGAACGCAGCCCAGCACGGGGCCGAAAATCTCTTCCTTGTAGATCTTCATCCCGGGTGTGACGTTGTCGAACAGCGAGCCGCCGATCCAGAAGCCGTTGTCACATCCCGCACCCGCCTTGGCCGCCTGGAACTTGCGGCCGTCGACAACCAGCGTGGCCCCTTCCTGTTCGCCGATGCCGATGTAGCCGGCGATGCGCTCCTGTGCCGCGCTGGAGATGATCGGCCCCATTTCGGCGTCCAGCTCGGTACCGTTCTTGATCTTGAGCTGCTGCGTCCGTTCGGCCAGCATCGGCATGATCCTGTCGGCCGCGTCGCCCACCAGCACCGCCAGCGAGATCGCCATGCAGCGCTCGCCGGCGGAGCCGTAGGCCGAGCCGATGAGCGCGTCGACCGTCTGCTCCAGGTCGGCGTCGGGCATCACGACCATGTGGTTCTTGGCGCCGCCCAGCGCCTGCACGCGCTTGCCGTGACGAGCGCCGGTCTCGTAGATCTTCTGGGCGATCGCCGTGGAGCCGACGAACGAGATCGCCTTCACGTCCGGATGGACCAGCAGCGCGTCGACGGCGTCCTTGTCGCCCTGAATCACGTTGAACACGCCATCGGGCAGGCCCGCCTGCTTGAGCAGTTCGGCCATCATTAGCGCGGGCGTCGGGTCCAGCGGGCTCGGCTTGAGCACAAAGCAGTTGCCCGCGGCAATCGCCACCGGGTACATCCACATCGGCACCATCACCGGAAAATTGAAAGGCGTGATGCCCGCGACGACGCCCAGCGGCTGGCGCATCGTCCAGTTGTCGATCCCGGTGGAGACCTGATCGGTGTAGTCACCCTTGAGCAGCTGCGGGATGCCGCAGGCGAATTCCACGATATCGATGCCGCGTGTCACCTCGCCGACCGCGTCAGTGAACACCTTCCCGTGTTCTGCGGTGATGGCGCGCGCCAGGTCGTCGCGTTTCCGGTTCATGAGTTCCAGGAACTTGAACATGACCCGGGCCCGGCGGATCGGCGGCGTGTCGGCCCACTTGGGAAAGGCGGCCTGGGCGGCGGCTACGGCGGCGTCGACTTCGGCGCTGTTCGCCAGTGCCACCTGGCCGCTCACGCTGCCTGTGGCGGGGTTGAACACATCGGCGCGGCGGCCGCTGCTGCCGGGGACGATGCGCCCGCCGATCCAGTGTTCGATCGAGGCCGTTGCGGCGGATTTGGAGGACTTGTCAGGAGCGTTCATGGATGCTTTCAAAGGGGGCTCGGCCTGGCGCTCAGGCGGGACGGAGGGTCCCTAGAATAGCGCGTCCTGGCCGCCGGTTTCGGGCCAGCCGGCCGGAACCCGGATCGGCAGGGTCAACAGGATCTGCGCCATTCCCTTGCCGAGGGGATCGTTGCGCAGCGAGGCCATTCCGCCGCCATCCAGCGCCCCGGTGCACAGAAAGTTCAGCGCGTGGATGCCGGGCACGTCGTAACGGGTGACCTGGCCCTGGACCAGGTGGGCCAGCCAGCCGGCGACCCGCTGCTCCGTCAGCTGCGCGCGCAGCAGCGGCAGCCAGTCGGGCCGGCGCGCGATCACGCCGATGTTGGAGCTGTCGCCCTTGTCGCCGCTGCGGGCCCAGGCCAGCCGGATCAGCGGGACTTCGACCCAGTCCGTTTGGGCTGGGCTTGTCGAAGCCACGGTGGTCCCTTCGACAGGCTCGGGGCGAACGGTCGGAACAGGTCCTTGCCCGGTCGGCACCTCCACCGGGATCGTTCGCCCTTCGACGGTCACGGTCGGCGCCAGCCGGCGCTTGTCCAGCAAAAAAGCGAACTGCCGGATCGCCGGCGACGGGCTGGGCCGGCCATCGGCGCCGGTGGTGCCGGGCGACCAGGACGTGCCGGCGGGAGCGATTTCGCGCGCGAACAATTCCAGCGCCGCCTTTTGCGGATGCATCACCGCGACTCGCAGCACCGCTTCGCGCACGTCGGCAGTGCGGGCCTGCGGACCGAAATACGCGGCTTCCGAGCCCAGCACCTCGATGCTGGTGCGGCTGTAGTCGGCCAGTCCCTGCTGCGCGAACAGCTCGCGCGTGCGCTGGAGGATCGCCTCGCCGGTGCGCCGGGCCTTGCGGGCGGCGTCAATGCCGATGATGGTGAGCTGCGCGCTGCAGCGAAAGCCGTCCAGGTAGGTCGCCGAAACCTTGTACCCGGGCCCCGGCGACAGGCCGCGGGCGCCGCGCACCTCCACCCGGTGCTCGCCAACCTGCGTCAGCGTCACGGCGGTGAAATCGCAGCTCACGTCCGGCAGCAGGTAGCGGCGCGGGTCGCCGATCTCGTAGAGCAGCTGTTCGCTGATCACCGCCGTGTTCACAAGGCCGCCGGTGCCTGGCGGCTTGGTCGCGACGAAACTGCCGTCCGGATGGCATTCCAACACCGGGTAGCCGATGTTGGCCCAGTCGGGCACGGCTTCCCAGTCGGTGTGCAGGCCGCCGGTGGCCTGGCAGCCGCACTCGAGGATGTGGCCGGCCAGGCTGCCCTGGGCCAGCTTGTCGTAGTCGTCGGCGGCCCAGCCGAACGCGTGCATCAACGCGCCCAGGGTCACCGCGCTGTCGACGCAGCGTCCGGTCACGACGATCTGCGCGCCCTCCTGCAGCGCCCGGCGGATCGGCAACGCGCCGAGATAGGCGTTGGCCGTCAGCACCTTGTCGGGCAAGACGGCTCCGGACTGCATCTCGCGAACGTTCTCGCCGCGCAACGGCGACAGCAGGGGCATGGCGTCGTCGCCCAGCACCACTGCGATCCTGACCTGCAGCCCCTGCTCCGCCGCCAGCGCCGCGATGGCGTCGGCGCACGCCTGCGGATTGACGCCGCCGGCGTTGCTGATCACGCGGATGTTCCTGGCCAGCACCTCCTTCAGGATGGTTTTCAGGGTGACGGTGACGAAGTCGGTGGCGTAGCCCAGCTCGGGGTTCTTGCTGCGTGCGGCGGCGAGGATCGACATCGTGAGCTCGGCCAGATAGTCGAAGACCAGGTAATCGACCTCGCCCCGCTGCACCAGCTGGGGCGCCCCGACGCTGCTGTCGCCCCAGAAGCCGCTAGCGCCGCCGATCCGCACGCAACGGGCCGCCACAGCGTTCATGTCTTGCGCCGACACCGCTACTGTCCTTGCCAGTCCGGCTTGCGCTTCTGCCGAAAGGCCTGCTGCCCTTCCTTCGCATCCTCGGTCAGGGTGAACAGGGCGATCTGGCTTTCGGTGAAGGCCATCGACTCCTCGAACGCCATCGTCTCGATACCCTTCATGGTGTACAGGCCGCGCCGGATCGCCGCCGGTGACTTGTCCAGCAGCCTGGCCAGCAGCCAGTCCAGCCTGGCATCGACGTCGTCGGCCACGTAGTTGACCAGCCCGCAGTCGAGCGCCTCGGCCGCCGTCAGTGGCTCGCCGGTCAGGCACATCTCGGCCAGCTTGCGGCGCGGGATCAGATGCTGCAGCACCGTGAGCACCTGTGCGGGAAACACGCCGACCTTCACTTCCGGCAGGCCGAACACGGCGTGGCTGGCGGCCACGGCCAGGTCGCACATCGACAGCAGTCCCATGCCGCCAGCCATGCAGGCGCCGTTGACGCGGGCGATCAGCGGCACGTTGCTGGCCCGCGCCCGCCGCAGCAGCCGGGCCAGGTGGCCGATCGGCTCGGAATAGTTGGTCGTGAAGACCTGCTTCGCCTGCAGGTCGGCGCCGGCGCAGAACGCCTTGCTGCCGGCGCCGGTGATGACGATGGCCCGCAGGTCGCGCTGCGACTGGGCGGCGTCGATCGCCTGCCCCATGCCGGCCAGTACGGTGTGGCTCATGGCGTTGCGGCGCTCCTCGCGAGCGATGGTGAGCCAGAGGACCGGTCCACGCTGCTCCACCAGCAGTTCGGCCGCCATGGGGATCTCGCTCATGCTGTCTCCTTGCCTTTCCCCCTTTATACCGTCCCCTGGCGACGGCCCGCTCTCCTACACCCGTTTCTACGAGCCAGCAGTTAGGATCGAATGTTCACAATTTTCGCCTTCATGGACCAACCCACGCCACGCATCGAGGAGCAGTCCAGTCCCCAGGGCAAAAGCACGCTGGTGCTGGGCCAGTGGACCGCTGCGCAGTTTGCCCAGCCCAAGCTGTTGCAGACGCTGGAAGCCGGCCTGAAAAAAGCGCAGGGCGCGGGCGCCTGGGACCTCACCGGCGCCGACCAGATCGACCACGTCGGCGGTCAGCTGCTGTGGGATCAGTGGGGCCAGCGCTGGCCGGAACCGATCGAACTGCTGCCCGCGCAGCGGGCGGTTCTGGAGCGGGTCGCACAGTTCACGGCCGTTCCGCCGCCGCGCAAGAAACTCGGTTGGCGCGGCCGCTACCTGGCGCTCGGCGGCGTCGTCCTGCGGGCCCTGGAGCAACTCCAGTGCTTCGTGCGCCTGATCGGCGAATTGACCTTCAATCTCGCCAAGCTGGCGCGTGCACCGCAGACCGGGCCGTGGCGGGATTTTTCCGGCCACCTTTACCGCATTGGGGCGACCGCCATGCCGATCACGGCGCTCGTCGGCTTCCTGATCGGGGTGGTGCTGGCCTACCTTACCTCCCAGCAGCTGCGTCAGTTCGGCGCCGATTCGTATATCGTCAACATTTTGGGAATTTCCCTGATCCGGGAGCTTGGTCCGATGCTGGCCGCAATCCTGATCGCTGGGCGCTCGGGTTCGGCCATCACCGCCCAGATCGGCGTGATGCGGGTGACGGAAGAACTCGATGCCATGCGGGTGATGGGCATCTCCCAGGGCTACCGGCTGGTGATGCCGCGCGCCATGGCGCTGGCCGTGGTGATGCCGCTGATCAGCGTCTGGACCACGGTGTGCGCTCTGGGCGGCGGCATGCTGGCCGCCGATGTGGCGCTGGGCATCACTCCCACCTATTTCATAAACGCGCTGCCCCAGGCGGTGAGCCCCGGCAATCTTGGCTTGGCGAGCAGCAAATCGGTGGTGTTCGGCATCCTGATCGCGTTGATCGGCTGTCACTTCGGAATGCGCGTCAAACCCAACACCCAGAGCCTGGGCGAGGGCACGACGTCATCGGTAGTCACCTCGATCACGGTGGTGATCCTGGTCGATGCGCTGTTCGCCGTGCTGTTCAAGGAAGTGGGAATCTGATGGCCACGCCCAACCCCACGCCGGCACCGGCCGCGGTCGGCCCGATGGTGGAAATCAGCAAGCTGTCGACCGTGTTCACCAGCCCGGAGCGGCGCTTCGTCGTCCACGAAAACCTGGACCTGACGGTGCAGCGCGGCGAGGTGCTGTCGCTGGTCGGCGGGTCGGGCACCGGCAAGACCGTCCTGCTGCGGCAGATCCTCGGGCTGGAGACGCCCACCAAGGGCGACATCAAGGTGCTGGGCCAGTCGGTCTCGGAGCTGGGTCGCAGGGGCGCGGCCAGCCGCATCGGCATGCTGTTCCAGCACGGGGCACTGTTCTCCGCCTTCAGCGTGCTGGAGAACGTGGCGTTCCCGCTGCGCGAACTGAAGACGCTGAAGCCGACGCTGATCCGCGAAGCGGCGATGGTCAAGCTGCAGATGGCGGGTCTCAAGCCCGAGGACGCCGAGCGCATGCCCGCCGACCTGTCGGGCGGCATGATCAAGCGGGTGGCGCTGGCGCGGGCGCTGATCATGGATCCGCCACTGCTGCTGCTGGACGAGCCCACGGCGGGCCTGGATCCCGACAGCTCGGATAGCTTCGTCAGCCTGCTGCGCTCGCTGCATCGCGACCTGGAATTGACCGTGATCATGGTCACGCACGACCTCGATACGCTGTTCGAGCTGTCCACCCGCATCGCCGTGCTGGCCGACAAGCGCGTCATCATTGCCGCCGCGCCCAAGGAAGTGATTGCCTTTTCCCATCCCTTCATCCTCGACTTTTTTCTGGGCCCGCGGGGCCAGCGCGCAATGGAGTTGCTGCGCGAATACCCGTTTGCCATCTAACACCGGAAAGGCACCGATATGGAAAACAAAGCCCACGCCCTGGCCGCTGGAATCTTCGTGGTGGTGCTCAGCCTGCTGTTGCTGGGGCTTGCGTCATGGCTCACGCGCGACACCGGCAAGCGCGACATCTACGAGATCTCGACCCGCGAAACCGTGACCGGGATGCAGCCGCAGGCACCGGTGCGTTACCGCGGCGTCGACGTCGGCAAGGTCGACACGATCGGCTTCGACAGCAAGACGCCGGGCAACGTGCTGCTGCGGCTTGAGATCGACAGCGCCGCGCCGATCACCGGCGACACCTTCGCCACGCTGGGGTTTCAAGGCGTGACCGGGTTGTCGTTCGTCCAGCTCGATGACACCGGCAAGCAGTCGACCCGGCTGGTGCCCAATGACGAAGCGCCGCCGCGCATCCCCTTGCGCCCGGGGCTGCTCGCCAAACTGACTGACAAGGGAGAAAAGATCCTGGACCAGGTGGAGCTGGCGACCGTCAAGATCAACCAGCTGCTGGCCGATCCCAACCAGAAGCGGCTGGCCACGGCGCTCGACAACGTGGGCGAGGCGGCCACCAGCGTCAGCAAGCTGTCCACCAGCATGACTGCGCTGCTCGACGCGCAGTTCGGGCCGACACGCGTCAACATCCCGGCCTTCGTCAAGAACGCCGATGCCACGCTCGCTTCAGTGCGGGGCACATCCGACGAAGCCAAGGCCGCGATCGCCGAGATCGGCAAGACGGCCAGCCGCCTGAACGCCAAGGATGGCCCGGTCGACCGACTGGCCGAAGGCGCCGAAGGGCTGTCCCACGCAGCCGATTCGTTCAATGCGGCAACGCTGCCCCGCGTCAACCGGGTCACCGAAGACACGTCGCGAGCGGTCCGCCAGCTCAGTCGCGCCGTGACCGGAATCAACGACAACCCGCAGTCCCTGATCTTCGGAGCCGGCCCGGCGCAGCCCGGACCGGGTGAGCAGGGATTCGCGCCGCCTGGAGCTAGCCGATGAAGACAGTCACCACCTTTTCCATCCGCAGCCGCATCGCCGGCGCTGGCCGGCTTGCCTTGTCCGGCGCAGTGCTGGCGCTGCTGGCAGGTTGCGCCGGCATCGTGGACAAGCCGGCGCGTGCAACGCTCTACGACTTCGGTCCGGGTCGGGTGACGGCGCCGGGCGCGCAGCAGGCGACGCAGCCACCGCTGGTGCTGGCCGACGTGGAAGCCGCGGGCGCGCTGGACGGATCGGCCATCCTGTACCGGCTGGGGTACGCGGACGAGCATCAGCTGCGGCCCTATTCGCAGGCCCGCTGGAGCGCACCGCCGCCGCAACTGGTGCGCCAGCGGCTGCGCGAGCAACTCGGTCGGGAGCGCATCGTGCTCAATCCAGGCGAAGGCGCGGCGCTGGCCCGCAGCGCTGGCCTGCTGCCGCGCGCCTTGCGCATCGAACTCGAGGAGTTCTCACACCTGTTCCAGAGCCCGGGGGAGAGCGTCGGCCTGGTGCGCATGCGTGCCACGCTGCTGGAGAGCACCGCCGGCGGCGAGAAGCTGCTGGCGCAGCGCAACGTCGTGGTGCAACGCCCGGCGCCCACGGCCGACGCGCCGGGCGGTGTGCGCGCTCTCACGGCCGCCGTCGACGCGGCCGCGGATGAACTGATGCAGTGGCTGGCGCAGGTCCCGTGAAAGGCATCGAGGAACAGCTAATCTCCGCGGGCCTCGAGAACCTGGGCCCGATCGAGCGTTTGTCGCACTGGCCGCGGCTGTTGCAGGAGTCGCCGCTGATGCAGGATTTCACGCCGGCCGAAGCCGACATCCTGGGGTCGGTGATGCTGCGCGTACGGGCGCGGCCGGGCCAGGCGCTGATCGCCGAGGACGACGCCAGCGATTTCATGATGCTGCTGCTCTCGGGGACGGTCGACGTGGTCAAGCGCAAGATCGGCGCCGACGTCGACGCCGCCGAACCGGGCGCCACCACCCGGCTGGCGGTGGTCAAGGATGGCGCGTCGCTGGGCGAGATGTCGATGCTCGACGGCGAGCCGCGCTACGCCAGCTGCATCGCGCTGACCGAGGTCGAGGCGGCCGTGCTCGATCGCTCCGGCGTCGCCCGCCTGATCGTCTCGCAACCCGGCGTCGGCGCCAAGCTGCTGGTGAAAATCACGCAGTTGCTGGCGCAGCGCTTGCGCAATACGAGCAACCAGGTGATTCGGCTGCTGAAGTAACAGCAGCGGCGTCACCGCCCGAGGATCGGGAACAGTTTGTGCAGGCCGTCGGCCATCACTTCGACGGCCAGCGCGGCCAGGATCAGCCCCATCAGGCGAGTCATCACGTTGATGCCGGTCTTGCCCAGCACCCGGGCGATCGGGTGCGCCAGCGCGAAGCACAGGGCAGTTGCCGCTCCGATCACCACGCCGTAACCCACCAGGATCGCCAGGTCCAGGAAATGGCGCGCCTTTTCGGCATAGATCACGACTGTGGAAATGGTTGCCGGGCCGGTCAACAGCGGAATGGTCAGCGGTACCACCGCGATGCTCGCGCCCATGGCCGCCTTCTCGACGCCGTCCTGCAGTTCGTGGCCGCTGGATTTCGCCTCGGCCGGCTGCGCGTTCAACATGTTCAGCGCACTGGTGAGCAAGAGCATGCCGCCGCCGACCTGGAAGCTGGCCAGCGAGATGCTGAAGAATTCGAGGATGCGCGTGCCGAGCAGCGCGCTGGTGGCGATCACGACGAAGGCCGCGAAGGACGCTGTCAGCACCGTGCTGCGCCGCTGCTTGCGGGTGAAGCCCTCGGTGTAGTGGATGAAGAACGGGACGATCGCCAGCGGGTTGACGATCGCCAACAGGGTCACCAGCGGCTTGAAGTCCATCAGCGGCCGCCTGAGACGTCGAGCAGCGACATCGTGGTGTAGCTGGCTGCCGGCGAAAGCAGCCAGGCGATCGACTGGGCCACTTCGTCGGCCGTGCCGCCGCGCTGCATCGGCACCAGGTGGGCCAGTTGCGCCACCCGGTCGGGCAGGCCGCCGGACGCGTGGATCTCGGTTTCGATCAAGCCCGGGCGCACGGCGTTGACGCGGATTCCCTCGGCCGCCACTTCCTTGGCCAGGCCGATGGTGAAGGCGTCGATGGCGCCCTTGGCGGCGGCGTAGTCCACGTATTGGCCGGGCGCTCCCAGCCGGGCGGCGGCGCTGGACACATTGACGATGGCGCCGCCACTGCCGCCGTGCCGGGTGCTCATGCGCCGAACCGCTTCCCGGGCGCAGACGATGGAGCCGATCACGTTGACGTCGAACATGCGCTTGAGGCGCGCGACGCTCATCTCATCGACCCGGGCTGTGACGTCGACCACCCCGGCGTTGTTCACCAGGCCGGTCAGGCGGCCGAGGCCGGCATCGACCCGCTCGAACATCGCCAGCACCTGGCCTTCGTCGGCGACGTCGGCCTGCACGGCGATCGCAGTGCCGCCATCGTCGCGAATCTGGCGCACCACGGCCTCGGCGGCACGCGCATTGGCCGCATAGTTGACGGCCACGACCCAGCCGGCGCGGGCTGCCAGCAAGGCTGTGGCTGCCCCGATGCCCCGGCTGCCGCCGGTAACCAGTAGAACTTGTTCCAAGACCTGTCTCCTGCAGAAAGTCGGCGGGTAGGCTACAAACCGCCATTACAGCGCACATCTGCGACCGCGCGAACGACAGAAAACACCAAGGAGACCGCATGGCCCGCAGCGTCGATTACTACTTCACCCCGCAAAGTCCCTGGACTTATCTCGGGCACGAACGGTTCGCGCGCATCGCGAAGGCCGCTGGCGCCACCGTGAACGTGCTGCCGGCCGACTATGGCAAGGTGTTCCCGGTCTCGGGCGGGCTGCCGCTGGGCCAGCGCGCGCCGCAGCGGCAGGCCTACCGGCTGGTGGACCTGGCGCGCTTTTCCAGCCTGCTGAAGATGCCGCTGAACCTGAAGCCGAAGTTCTTCCCGGTGGCCGGAGACGATGCGGCGCGCCTGATCATCGCGGTGCACCGGCGCGACGACGCCGAAGCGGCGATGAAACTGTGCGGCGCCACCTTCGCGGCGGTTTGGGCCCAGGAGCGCAACATCGCGGATGCCGCGGTCTTGCAGCAGTTGCTGGCTGAAAACGGGCTGCCGGCCGGACGGCTGGCGCAGAGCAAAGAAGCCGAAGTCCAGCAACAATATGAAGCCAACACGCAGCAGGCGATCGACACCGGCGTGTTCGGTGCCCCCAGCTACGTGATCGGCAGCGAGATCTTCTGGGGCCAGGACCGGCTCGAATTCGTCGAGCAGGCACTGCGGACCTGAACTTTCAACCACCAACGGAGCAACAACCCATGGGCAACTTCATCGACCTCAAGGCCGCCGACGGCTTCAGCTTTCCCGCCTACGTGGCACAACCAAAGGGCAAGCCGCGCGGCGGCGTCGTGGTGCTGCAGGAGATTTTCGGCGTCAACTCGCACATCCGGCAGGTCGCCGACGGCTATGCGGCCGACGGGTACCTGGCGGTCGCTCCCGCCACGTTCCACCGCGTCAAGCACGGCGTCGATCTCGGCTACACGGCCGACGACGTGACCGCTGGTGCCGCACTGAAGGCCCAGGTCGAAGCCCTGCCGGCTCCCGGCGTGCTGCAGGACGTCCAGGCCGCGATCAACCACGCCGCGCAGGCGGGCAAGGTCGGCATCGTCGGTTATTGCTGGGGCGGCCTGCTGACCTGGCGTGCCGCCTGCCTGCTCGATGGTCTCTCGGCAGCTGTGCCCTATTACGGTGGCGGCGCGACCCTGCCGGCAGAAATCGCCCGCAAGCCCAGGGTGCCGGTGATGGCGCACTTCGGCGACCAGGACCAGCACATCCCGATCGACACCGTGCGCGCTTTTGAAAAGGCGCACCCCGAGGTGGAAGTGCACGTCTATGCGGCCGACCACGGCTTCAACTGCGACCAGCGCGGCTCGTACAACGCGGGCGCGGCCGCCACCGCGCGCGAGCGCACGCTGGACCATTTCCGCCGCCACCTGGGCTGAAACCATGGGGCCATGCGCCCCGCGGTTGCGCCGGGAACTGGCCGCCTTCCTGCTGGCGTCCGGGGCCGGCCACGCCTGCGCAGCAGACTACGTCGGCCCGCCGTTCGACGGCCACTGCACTACAACGACGAAATGTTCAACGGCCAGTCCGGACCGCATTCGCCGGTCGACGTGCTGGCGCGCATGCGCCCCATCGGCCGGGACGATGGCGCGAAATTGATTGGAGTGAACGAAAAATGATCCAGCTGCATTACTACCCCAGCAGCGCGGCGATGGTGCCGCACATCGTGCTGGAGGAAATCGGCGTGCCCTTCGAGCGCGTGCTGGTGGACCGCGCCGTGGGAGCGCATAAAACGCTGGAATACCTCAGGCTCAACCCGAACGGGTTGATTCCGGTGCTGGTCGATGGTGGGCAGGTCGTCTACGAAACGGCCGCCGTCACGCTCCACCTGTGCGACACGCACCCCCAGGCCGGGCTGGCGCCGCCGCTGGGGACGCCAGAGCGTGCCCGGTTCTACCAGTGGCTGATGTGGCTGACCAACACGCTGCAGGCCAGCCTGATCGTCTATTTCTATCCCGAGCGCTGGGTCAACCAGGGCAATGCCGCTGGCGTGGCCGAAGTCAAGGCGCATGCCGAGCGCAGGGTCGGCGTGCTGCTCGACATGCTCGAGGCGGAACTCGGGCGGCTTGGCCAGCCGTGGTTCGGCGGCGCCCGTTACAGCGCGCTCGATGCTTACGTGTTCACGCTTTGCCGCTGGACACGCAATTTCAAGTCGCCGCCGGCACGCGAGCGGCCGCTGCTCGGGCCCTACCTGCAGCGCGTGCTGGCGCGCCCCGCGGTCCAGCGCGTGATCGCGGCCGAGAAACTGGCGCCACCGTTCGTCTGACGCCTCCTTTCAATTCCTTCGCGAGAAGCAGTTTCAGATCGATTGGGTTGAGGGCCGCGGCGCCCCAGAGCATGCCGAGTCCCTGCAGCGCCAGGGCCACCAGCGGCATCGGATCGGTGGTGGCGCGCTGCGCTCCAGCAGCAGCGAGCTGGCGTCGGTGAGGCCACGGTGCGGGTGGTGCGGTTGTGCAACCGCGCGCCGAGCCCGGTTTCCAGTTCCGCCACGTATTTGCTCAGGTTGGCCTTGGAGACGTCGAGGCTGCGCGCCGCCATCGAGAACCTGCAGCGGCTAGCGGCGGGTGTGAGCCAGGTAGCGCTTGCGCCAGAACACCGCCACGACGAAAACGGCGACTCCGGCCATGACGGCCAGCATGCTCCACATTGCATACATGGAGTGGATCAGTGGCAGGAACTCAAAATTCATGCCGAAGAAACCGGTGATGAAGTTCAGCGGCAGGAACACCGCCGTCAGGGCCGTCAGCACCCGCATGATCTCGTTGGTGCGGTGGCTTTGGGCCGAAAAATGAATCTGCACCGCGCTTTCCGCGCCTTGCTCCATCTGCCGCACGTGACGCACCACGCGCTGGATGTGTTCGATGACGTCCCGGGCCCGGGCTAGCAGGCCGTCGTGCTCGGATTGCGGCAGCGCCGCGGTGGGTTGTTCGCGCGCCGTGTCCAGCCATTCCTGCATCGCGTCGTTCTGCTCCTCGCACAGGTCTTCCAGCTTGTGCAGCTCGGACCTGGCGACCAGCAGCGCGCTCCAGTTGGCCTGCTTTGATGTCGGGCGCATCAGTTCGCGCTGCCAGCTGTCCATCTCGGCGCTGAGCTGCTTGCGCAGATCCAGGTAACTGTCCACCATCAGGTTGATCATGCGCAGCATCAGGTCGGACGGGCTGGTCGGTAGCCGGTTGCGCGTGATGACGGCCACGCCATCGCTTTGCACCGCATCCGACAGGTAGCGCTCGACAAAGGACCGGGCGGTGTAGCAGCCGCTGGGATGGACGGTGATCAGCAGGCGGTCGAACACCACGAAGCCGACCGCCCGGGTGCGGATGCGCTCGAACGAAGGCAGTGGGCTGTCCTTGTCGCCTTTGTCCCGGGAATTGCTCAATTCGCTGTCGACTTCTTCGTTGGTGGCCAGCCGGCGGAACACGACCTGGTCATAGATCGACGTGTAATCGTAATAGGACGGGTGGGCCCGGTTCTCCAGATCCTGCAGGTGCAGGTCCAGCAATGCCGATCCGCCCAGCCGCTGGGCGGCGTGCTGGAGCGTGGCGAGATGGTTGCGTAGTGATTCGCGCTCCAGGTAGATCCAGACGAATCCATTTTCGGGCGCCTTGTCCGGAACGCTCTCCAGAAAGCGGAGCGTGCCGGCCGCGAACTCGACAATTTGCATCGGATGCGGGGCCATCAGGATTTGAGCTTGCGCGCGGCGTCCAGCGCGAAATAGGTGAGGACGCCGTCGGCACCGGCGCGCTTGAACGCCAGCAGGCTTTCCAGCATCACCGCATCGTGGTCCAGCCAGCCGTTCTGCGCGGCGGCTTTGAGCATCGCGTATTCGCCGCTCACCTGGTAGGCGAAGGTCGGCACGCGGAATTCGTCCTTGACCCGGCGCACGATGTCCAGGTACGGCATGCCCGGCTTGACCATCACCATGTCGGCGCCCTCGGCGATGTCCATCGCCACCTCGCGCAGCGCTTCGTCGCTGTTGCCCGGGTCCATCTGGTAGACCTTCTTGTTGCTCTTGCCCAGGTTGGCGGCGGAACCTACCGCGTCGCGGAACGGGCCGTAGAACGCGCTGGCGTACTTGGCGCTGTAGGCCATGATCCGGGTGTGGATCTCGCCCGCAGCTTCGAGCGCGTCGCGAATCGCGCCGATTCGTCCGTCCATCATGTCGCTCGGCGCGACGATGTCGACGCCGGCCTCGGCCTGGCACAGTGCCTGGCGCACCAGCACCGCCAAGGTCTCGTCGTTCAGGATGTAGCCCGTCTCGTCCAGCAGGCCGTCCTGTCCGTGGCTGGTGAAAGGGTCGAGCGCGACGTCCGTCATCACGCCGAGCTGGGGGAACTGCTTCTTGAGTTCGCGCACCACCCGCGGCACCAGGCCGCCGGCATTCCAGGCCTCCTGGCCATCGGACGTCTTGAGCGCAGGATCGATCACCGGGAACAGGGCCATGACAGGAATGCCGAGCTCGACGCATTGCTCGGCCACGGGCAGCAGCAGGTCCAGGCTCAGGCGCTCGACGCCGGGCATGGAGGCGACTGCGTCGCGCCGCTGCCGCCCATCCTGCACGAACACCGGATAGATCAGGTCGTGCGCCGTCAGCATGTTCTCGCGCACCAGGTTGCGGGTGAAATCGTCCCGGCGCAGCCGCCGCGGACGGCCTTGGGGATAGGGGGCGTGAAGTCTCATGGCGAAAATTGTGCCCGAACGACAAGCGGTGCGCCCGGTTCATTGCCAGGCCCGGTCCCGCACTGCGCGGGTTTTCCCGCCGGAAATAGTGGGCGTACCGCACGCTTGCGCCCTTGAAACTGTCCCTGCGCTTTGTTAAATTACGCGTGGGCGGTTTGCCGCTCCCCGCTTTTCCTCCCTGAGCGGGCGCCTTAATGTGTGACAGCAAAAAGGCTTCCCACCCCGGCCCAACTGGCCGGGGTTTTTTTGCGCTCGCGATCGATGCCGCGTTTTTAGGCGGCCGGCGCCCGCGCTAGCCCATACACTTGCGCCCATGCTTTGGATCAAGGCGTTTCACATCGTGTTCGTGACCAGCTGGTTCGCGGGCCTGTTCTATCTGCCGCGGATTTTCGTCAACCTGGCGATGGTCGATCCGCAGTCGATCGCCGAACGCGAGCGCCTGCTGGTGATGTCGCGCAAGCTGCTGCGCTTCAGCACCCTGATCGCTGGCGTGGCACTGCTGCTGGGCGGCTGGTTGTGGCTGGGCTATGGCATCGGCCGCGGCGCCGGCTGGATGCACGCCAAGCTCTTCGTTGTCGTGCTGGCAGTCGGCTACCACCATGCCTGCGGCGTCCTGCTGCGCAAATTTGCCGCCGGCGCCAACCGTCACAGCCATCGCTGGTACCGCTGGTTCAACGAGGTTCCGGTCGTGCTCCTGACGGCAGCTGTGCTGCTGGTGGTGCTGAAACCGTTCTGAGGGCGCGGGAGTGCCGACCCGCAAGACTTCGGCCTGGCCGCTCGCGCAGGCCTATGCCGCACTGATCCTCTATGCCAGCCTGTACCCTTTCACCGGCTGGCGTGACCAGGGCATTGCGCCGTGGGCGTTTCTGGCCAGTCCCTGGCCCAAGTACTGGACCGGCTTCGATGTCGCGGCCAATCTGGTGGGGTACGCACCGTTTGGATTTCTGCTGGCGCTGAGTTTCCTGCGCAAAGGCGGCGAGCCGGTCATGCCCAGCAACCGGGCGGCGATCGTCGTGGCCACACTGGTGGCGAGCCTGCTGTCCTTGGCCATGGAGGCCTTGCAGAGCTATCTGCCGTACCGGGTGCCTTCGAATCTCGATTTCGCGCTCAACACAGTGGGCGCCTTGGGCGGCGCAGTCGTGGCCGGCGGCCTCGAGCTGGCCGGCATGATCGACCGCTGGAACCGGTTCCGGCTGCGCTGGTTTGTCGATGAAGCCCGCGGCGCTCTGGTGTTGCTGGCGCTGTGGCCGCCCGCGTTGCTGTTTCCTGCCTCCGTGCCGCTGGGCCTTGGCCAGGTCTTCGAGCGGCTGGAGACGGCGCTGGCCGAATGGCTGACGGACACGCCTTTTCTGGAATGGCTGCCGGTGCGCGAGATCGAGCTGCAGCCGTTGATGCCGGGCACTGAGATGCTGGGCGTGGCGTTCGGGGCGCTGATTCCCTGCCTGCTCGGTTTCTCGATCATCGAGTCGCTCGGCCGGCGCGCGGTGTTCGCGTTGCTGGCCGTTGCGGTCGGCATCCTGGTGACGGCGCTTTCCGCGGCTCTGAGCTGGGGGCCGGTCCATGCCTGGGCGTGGTTGAGTCAACCGGTCCAGATCGGCGTGGGTGTCGGCCTGGTGCTGGCGCTGGCGCTGCTGCCGCTGCCGCGACGCGGCTGCGCCGCCGTGCTGCTGCTGGCGCTGGTGGTGCACCTGAGCATGTTGAACCAGGCGCCAGCCAGCGCATATTTTGCCCAGACTCTGCAGACCTGGGAGCAGGGCCGCTTCATCCACTTCAACGGCCTGGTGCAATGGCTGGGATGGCTGTGGCCTTATGCGGCGCTGGTCTATGTGCTGATCCGGGTTTCTAGCCGCAACCGCGAAGTCTAAAATCGCATGATGAGCACCAGCGACCCGTCGTCGTCGTATTACGAGCGGCACATCTTCTTTTGCCTCAACGAGCGCAAGAACGGCGAAGCCAGCTGTGCGCAGCACAACGCGCAAGGCGCCTTCGACCGCTGCAAGCAGCTCGTTAAGGCCGCTGGCCTGGCCGGGCCGGGCCAGGTGCGCGTCAACAAGGCCGGCTGCCTGGATCGCTGCGCCGGCGGACCGATCGCAGTGGTTTATCCGGAAGCGGTTTGGTACAGCTACATGGACGAACAGGACATCGAGGAAATTGTCGAATCGCACCTGAAAAATGGCAAGGTGGTGGAGCGCTTGCTCACGCCTCCCGGCGTCGGCCGCTGAGCCGCTTTTTCCCCTCAGGCATCGCAGTGAATTCAAAAACCGAGCGTTTCCAGTTGCCGGGTCCGGCCGGCGCCATCGAGGCGCTACGCGACCTGCCTGACGGCACTTCCCGCGGGGTGGCCGTGATCGCCCATCCGCATCCGTTGTTCGGCGGCACGATGGACAACAAGGTCGTCCAGACCCTGGCGCGCGCGTTCGTGCAGTCCGGCTGGACCGCCTTGCGCTTCAATTTCCGTGGTGTTGGCGGCAGCGCCGGCTTGCACGACGAGGGCCGAGGCGAGGCCGAAGACCTGCTGGCCCTGGTCGCCTCGCAGGTGCCCGGCGGTGCGGTGGCGCTGGCCGGTTTTTCGTTCGGCTCGTTCGTGGCCAGCCGTGCGCTGCAAACTCTCTGGCCGGCGCGCAGCATCGAAAAGATCGTCCTGGTCGGCACCGCTGCGGCGCGCTTCGAGGTGGCGACGCTGCCGCCCGAGTCGCACGACCGGACGCTGGTGATCCACGGCGAGCGCGACGACACGGTGCCGCTGCAGGCGGTGCTGGACTGGGCCCGGCCGCAGTCACTCCCCGTTACCGTCATTCCCGGGGGCGAGCATTTCTTTCACGGACAATTGCCGCTCCTGAAAAACTTGGTGCTTCGCCACCTGCGCAGCTGATTCCGATGAAAAGATACTTGCAGGCGCTGATTGCGCCGATCCTGGTCCTGCTGTGTTTCGGCGCCCTGGCCCAGGTTCCCCAGCCACCCGAGATCGCGGCTCGCAGCTACCTGCTGCTCGACGTGACCGCCAACCAGATGCTGGCCGCGCGCGACATCGATACGCCGGTCGAGCCGGCGTCTCTGACCAAGCTGATGACCCAGTATCTGGTGTTCGACGCGCTGCGGGCCAAGAAGCTGGACTTGAAGCAGCGGCTGCCGGTCAGCGTGCGGGCCTGGAAGGTCGGCGGATCGACCATGTTCATCGACCCGAAAATGACGGTGCCGGTCGACGACCTGATCAAAGGGATGATCGTCCAGTCGGGCAACGATGCCACTGTGGCGTTGGCCGAGGGCGTGGGGGGGACGGTGGAGCATTTCGTCGAGCTCATGAACAACCAGGCCAGGGCGCTGGGCCTGAAGTCGACTTCCTACAAGAACCCGGAAGGGCTGACTGTGGCCGGTCACACCACCACCGCCCGCGACCTTAGCATCCTCGCCACCCGCCTGATGCAGGAATTCCCGGAGTACCTGCACTACTACGGGATCAAGAAGTACCGGTACGAGGGCACGCCCACCGCCAACGACAGCAACCGCAACCTGCTGCTGTTCCGCGATCCGACGGTCGATGGCCTGAAGACCGGGCATACCGAGGCGGCTGGCTACTGCCTGATCGCCACGGCGAAGCGCGATTTCACCAACCTGGCCAGCCCCGTCGCCGCCGCGGGAACGCCGGGCGCCACTGGCAGCCGCCGGCTGCTGTCCATCATCCTCGGCGCCACCAGCGAAAACGCGCGGGCCAACGAATCGCAGAAGTTGCTGAACTGGGGCTACACGGCATACGAAGGTGTCAAGCTGTTCGACGCCGGGCAGGCCGTGGTCGAGCCGACGGTCTGGAAGGGCAGCCAGCGCACGGTCAAGCTCGGGCGGCCGCAAGCCGTGGTCGTGGCCGTGCCGGCCGGGACCGCCGCCAAGCTGAAGACCCAGGTCGCCCGGCCCGACCCGCTGGTCGCGCCGTTCGCCAAGGGCCAGCAGATCGGTATCCTCAAGGTCATGGCCGGCGACCAGCCGCTGGTCGACATTCCGCTGGTGGCCCTGGAAGCGGTGGAGCAGGCCGGCGTCTTCGGCCGGGCCTGGGATGCGATCCGGCTGTGGATCCGCTGACCCGGCGGTAAGCAGTCGCTGACCTGTCCTTCCGGCCCCGCCATTGCGGGATCGGCCTGGCCGGGATATACTCGGCGGCTTTCCCGCATTTGGGGCGGGGAGCCGTGTTGCCGCCGCATTTTCAGATGTGCTGCGGCAAAGGCCGCAGCCGCGGCGCATTTCCGATTTCATCAAACGTTTAGGGACGTTTTTCAATGCCAACCATCAACCAACTGGTGCGTCAGGGGCGCGAGGTCGAAAAGACCAAGTCCAAGAGCCCCGCGATGCAGAACAGCCCCCAGCGCCGTGGCGTGTGCACCCGTGTGTACACCACGACGCCGAAGAAGCCGAACTCGGCCCTTCGCAAAGTCGCCAAGGTCCGCCTGACCAATGGCTTCGAAGTCATCTCCTACATCGGCGGCGAAGGCCACAACTTGCAGGAGCACTCGGTGGTGCTCGTGCGCGGCGGCCGTGTCAAGGATCTGCCCGGTGTGCGTTACCACATCGTGCGCGGCTCGCTGGACCTGCAAGGCGTGAAAGACCGCAAGCAGTCGCGCTCGAAGTACGGCGCAAAGAGGCCGAAGAAAGCCTAAGGGACCTGGTCCCGAACAGGCCCAGGCGTTTTCGTATCTAGTCGTTCAAGGTGTTGACCAGGCTGTGGCGGCCTGAATCAGCGTAGTGGCCCGATTTTGGGTCGAGTAAGTGAGGGCCTGAATGGCTCTCGCGGTGCCCGCAAGGGTGCCAACTGAAGCAAAGAGGTGAAAACATGCCACGTCGTCGCGAAGTCCCCAAGCGTGAAATCCTGCCGGATCCCAAGTACGGCAACGTCGATCTCGCCAAGTTCATGAACGTGATCATGCAAGGCGGCAAGAAGGCCATCGCCGAGCGCATCATTTACGGCGCGCTTGAGCAGATCGAGAAGAAGAACCCGGGCAAGGACCCGGTCGAAGCGTTCACCATGGCCATCAACAACATCAAGCCCATGGTCGAAGTGAAGTCCCGCCGCGTCGGTGGCGCCAATTACCAGGTCCCGGTCGAAGTGCGTCCCGTCCGCCGTGTGGCGCTGGCGATGCGCTGGCTCAAGGAAGCAGCCAAGAAGCGCGGCGAGAAGTCGATGGCGCTGCGGCTGGCCAATGAGTTGATGGAAGCCACCGAAGGCCGTGGCGGCGCCATGAAAAAGCGTGACGAAGTTCACCGCATGGCCGAGGCGAACAAGGCCTTTAGCCACTTCCGCTTCTAGGAAGAGCCCTCATCTAGGGTGCGGGTCCGCCACGAGCGGGCCTTGCCCCCTTTTAACGAAAGATCATCATGGCCCGCAAGACGCCTATCGAGCGCTATCGCAACATCGGTATTTCGGCTCACATCGACGCCGGGAAGACCACGACCACCGAGCGCATCCTTTTCTACACCGGCGTGAACCACAAGATCGGCGAAGTGCACGATGGCGCCGCCACCATGGACTGGATGGAGCAGGAGCAGGAGCGTGGCATCACGATCACCTCCGCCGCGACCACCTGCTTCTGGAAGGGCATGGACATGTCGTTCCCCGAGCACCGCATCAACATCATCGACACCCCGGGCCACGTCGACTTCACCATCGAGGTGGAGCGCTCCATGCGCGTGCTGGACGGTTGCTGCATGGTGTACTGCGCCGTGGGCGGCGTGCAGCCCCAATCGGAAACCGTTTGGCGCCAGGCCAACAAGTACCGCGTGCCGCGCCTGGCGTTCGTCAACAAGATGGATCGCACCGGCGCCAACTTCTTCAAGGTCTATGAGCAGATGAAGCTGCGCCTGAAGGCCAATCCGATTCCGATCGTGATCCCGATCGGCGCGGAAGAACACTTCACCGGTGTGGTCGACCTGCGCAAGATGAAGGCCATCTACTGGGACGAGCCGTCGCAGGGAATGAAGTTCAACTACGACGAGATCCCGGCCGAACTGCTGGAACTGGCCAAGGAATGGCGCGAAAAGATGGTCGAGGCCGCCGCCGAGGCTTCCGAAGAGTTGATGAACAAGTACCTGGAAGAAGGTGAGTTGTCGGAAGACGAGATCACCCTGGGCCTGCGCACCCGCACCATCGCCGGCGAAATCCAGCCGATGCTGTGCGGCACGGCGTTCAAGAACAAGGGTGTCCAGCGCATGCTGGACGCTGTGATCGAGCTCATGCCTTCGCCGGTGGATATTCCTCCTGTCAAGGGCATGGACGATGACGAAAAGCCGGTGACTCGCCGCGCCGACGACGGCGAAAAGTTTTCTGCGCTCGCGTTCAAGCTGATGACCGACCCATTCGTCGGCCAGCTCACGTTCGTGCGCGTCTATTCGGGTGTGTTGTCCAAGGGCGACAGCGTTTACAACCCGATTCGCGGCAAGAAGGAGCGGATCGGCCGTATCGTGCAGATGCACGCGAACAACCGCCTCGAAGTCGATGAGATCCGCGCCGGCGACATTGCCGCGTGCGTGGGCCTCAAAGACGTGACCACGGGTGAAACCCTGTGCGACCCGAGCGCCATCGTGATGCTCGAGCGCATGGTGTTCCCCGAACCTGTGATTGCGCAGGCGGTCGAGCCCAAGACCAAGGTCGACCAGGAAAAGATGGGCATCGCCCTCAACCGCCTGGCCCAGGAAGATCCGTCGTTCCGCGTGCGCACCGACGAGGAAACCGGCCAGACCATCATCGCCGGCATGGGCGAACTGCACCTGGAAATCATCGTCGACCGAATGAAGCGTGAATTCGGTGTGGAAGCCAACGTGGGCAAACCCCAGGTGGCCTACCGCGAAACCATCCGCAAGACGGTGGAAGACGCCGAAGGGAAGTTCGTGCGCCAGTCGGGCGGCAAGGGCCAGTACGGCCACGTCGTACTCAAGATCGAGCCGAACGGGCTGGGCAAGGGCATCGAGTTCATTGACGCCATCAAGGGCGGTGTCGTGCCGCGTGAATACATTCCCGCAGTCGAAAAGGGCATTAACGAAGCCGTCACGCAAGGCGTGCTGGCCGGCTACCCGGTGGTGGATGTCAAGGTCACGCTGCACTTCGGTTCGTACCACGACGTGGACTCGAACGAACTGGCGTTCAAGATGGCCGCCATCTTCGGTTTCAAGGAGGGCTGCCGCAAGGCTGGTCCCGTCATCCTCGAGCCGATGATGGCAGTTGAAGTCGAGACGCCTGAAGACTACGCCGGCAACGTGATGGGCGACCTGGCTTCGCGCCGTGGAATGGTCCAGGGCATGGAAGACATGGTTGGTGGCGGCAAGGCCATCAAGGCCGAAGTGCCGCTGTCCGAAATGTTCGGCTATTCCACCACGCTGCGCTCGATGTCCCAGGGACGTGCCACGTACACGATGGAGTTCAAGCACTACTCCGAAGCTCCGCGCAACGTTGCGGAAGCCATCGTCGCTGCCCGTTCCAAGTAAGACGGGCGTCAACAGACCTGTCTGCGATCGCGCGCCCTTCGCTGCCCGTGGCGAAGGAATCAGCAGTGCGATGCAGACGTAAAACCATACACGGGCATTGCTCTTTGGAGATTGGAAAATGGCAAAAGGAAAATTCGAGCGGACCAAGCCGCACGTCAACGTGGGCACGATCGGCCACGTGGACCACGGCAAGACCACGCTGACGGCGGCGATCACCTCGGTGCTGGCGGCCAAGTTTGGCGGTGAAGCCAAGGCGTACGACCAGATCGACGCGGCTCCGGAAGAAAAGGCGCGCGGCATCACCATCAACACCGCGCACGTGGAGTATGAAACTGCCAACCGGCACTACGCTCACGTGGACTGCCCCGGGCACGCCGACTACGTCAAGAACATGATCACCGGCGCCGCGCAGATGGACGGCGCGATCCTGGTGTGCTCGGCCGCTGACGGCCCGATGCCCCAGACCCGCGAGCACATCCTGCTGGCCCGCCAGGTGGGCGTGCCTTACATCATCGTGTTCCTGAACAAGTGCGACATGGTGGACGACGCCGAACTGCTCGAGCTGGTCGAGATGGAGCTGCGCGAGCTGCTGGACAAATACGACTTCCCCGGCGACAGCACCCCGATCATCCACGGCTCGGCCAAGCTGGCGCTGGAAGGCGACAAGGGCGTGCTGGGCGAGCAGGCCATCATGAAGCTGGCCGACGCCATGGACAGCTACATTCCCCAGCCCGAGCGCGCCATTGACGGCGCATTCCTGATGCCGGTGGAAGACGTGTTCTCCATCTCCGGGCGCGGCACCGTGGTGACCGGGCGGATCGAGCGCGGCATCGTCAAGGTCGGTGAGGAAATCGAGATTGTGGGGATCACCCCCACGCTGAAGACCACCTGCACTGGCGTGGAGATGTTTCGCAAGCTGCTGGACCAGGGCCAGGCCGGCGACAACGTCGGTATCTTGCTGCGCGGCACCAAGCGCGAAGAAGTCCAGCGCGGCCAGGTGCTGTGCAAGCCCGGCAGCGTCAAGCCGCACACCCACTTCACCGCCGAGATCTACGTGCTGAGCAAGGACGAGGGCGGCCGTCACACGCCGTTCTTCAACAACTACCGGCCGCAGTTCTACTTTCGCACCACGGACGTGACGGGCGCCATCGAGTTGCCCAAGGACAAGGAAATGGTCATGCCCGGGGACAACGTGTCGATCACCGTCAAGCTGATCAACCCGATCGCCATGCAGGAAGGCCTGCGTTTTGCCATCCGCGAAGGCGGCAAGACCGTCGGCTCCGGCGTCGTTGCCAAAATTCTTGAGTGATGCCTTGGGGACAGACCTTTAGCTCTGTCCCCAACTGATTAGGAACAAACATGGCTACCCAACAGAAAATCCGCATCCGCCTCAAGGCCTTCGATTACAAGCTGATCGACCAGTCCGCCGCCGAGATTGTTGACACCGCCAAGCGCACTGGCGCGATCGTCAAGGGCCCCGTGCCCCTGCCGACCCGCATGAAGCGCTTCGACATCCTGCGCTCGCCGCACGTCAACAAGACCAGCCGGGATCAGTTCGAGATTCGCACCCACCAGCGCCTGATGGACATTGTCGACCCGACCGACAAGACAGTGGACGCGTTGATGAAGCTGGACCTGCCGGCCGGTGTGGACGTCGAGATCAAGCTGCAGTAAGCAGCCGAGCTGCCCGACAACCAGAAGAAGACAGTGTTCGTTCTTGCGAGCTTCGCAGGAGCGGGTTATAATTTGTGGCTTCGCTCGAATTGAGCGAAGTAGGGGCCCGTTAAGGGCCATCGTCAGGGCCCTTCGGTGGGCCGATTTATCAACCTTCTTTCGCCGCTTTCTTCGGGAAGCGTCAAACGCAGAAGCCAATTGCAGCGGCTGCGGCGAGAGCAACGGAGTAACAATATGAGTCTGAGCACCTCAATGGGGTTGCTGGGCCGCAAGGTGGGCATGATGCGCCTCTTCACCGACGAAGGCGATGCAGTGCCCGTCACGGTGGTGGACGTGTCCAACAACCGCGTGACCCAGGTCAAAACCCAGGAGAATGACGGCTACGTGGCCTTGCAGGTCACGTTCGGCGCACGCAAAGCTTCGCGCGTCACCAAGCCGCAAGCCGGCCACCTCGCCAAGGCTGGTGTCGAGGCCGGTGAAATCATCCAGGAATTCCGCGTCACCCAAGACGTCGCCGGCAAGTATGCCGCCGGCGCCACGGTGCCCGCCACCGATGTGTTCGCCGTGGGCCAGAAGGTCGACGTGCAGGGCACGACGATCGGCAAGGGCTTCGCCGGCACCATCAAGCGCCACCACATGAAGTCGCAACGCGCGTCGCACGGCAACAGCCGCTCGCATAACGTGCCCGGCTCGATCGGCATGGCGCAGGATCCCGGTCGCGTGTTCCCCGGCAAACGCATGACGGGCCACCTGGGCGACGACACTGTCACCACTCAGAACCTCGACGTTTTCCGCATCGACGAAGCCCGCCAGCTGCTGCTGATCAAGGGCGCAGTCCCGGGCTCCAAGGGCGGTTTCGTCACTGTCCGCCCGGCCGTCAAGGTCCGTCCGGTGGCGGTTGCGAATGCCAAGCCGGCGCCGGCGAAGGGAGCCAAGTAATGCAACTCGAACTCCTGAACGAACAGGGCCAGGCATCGTCGAAGTACGACGCGCCGGAGACTGTGTTCGGCCGTGAATACAACGAAGATCTGGTCCACCAGATCGTCGTCGCCTTCCAGGCGAATGCGCGTCAAGGTACTCGCGCCCAGAAAGACCGCGAGCAGGTCAAGCACTCGACCAAGAAGCCGTTCAAGCAAAAGGGCACGGGCCGCGCCCGCGCCGGTATGACCTCCTCGCCGCTGTGGCGTGGCGGCGGCCGGATCTTCCCGAACAGCCCGGACGAGAACTTCACCCAGAAGATCAACAAGAAGATGTACCGCGCCGGAATGGCGTCCATCTTCTCGCAACTGGCGCGCGAAGGCCGTCTGGCCGTGGTCGAGTCCATGAAGGTGGATTCGCCCAAGACCAAACACCTGGCCGCCAGGTTCAAGGCCATGAACCTCGAATCGGTTCTGGTCATCGCCGAAGAAGTCGACGAAAACCTTTATCTTGCATCGCGCAACCTGGTCAACGTGCTCATCGTCGAGCCGCGTTACGCCGACCCGCTGTCGCTGGTGCACTACAAGAAGGTGCTGGTCACCAAGGGCGCCGTCGACAAGCTCAAGGAGATGTTCGCATGAGCACCGCCAAAAAATACGACGAAGGACGCCTGATGCAGGTCCTGATCGCCCCCATCGTGTCCGAGAAGGCCACCATGGTTGCCGACAAGAGCAATGCTGTCACGTTCAAGGTACTGCAGAACGCCACCAAGCCGGAAATCAAGGCCGCCGTTGAACTGATGTTCAAGGTCGAGGTGAAGGGCGTCTCCGTGGTGAACATCAAGGGCAAGACCAAGCGCTTTGGCAAGTCCACTGGCCGTCGCGACAACATTCGCAAGGCCTATGTGATGCTGAAGCCGGGCCAAGAGCTGAACCTCGCAGGGGAGGCCGCGTAAGCGCGCAATACATCATGACAGTCATCAAGATGAAACCTACTTCACCAGGCCAGCGCGGCATGGTGAAGATCTCCCGGGACCACCTGCACAAGGGTGAGCCCTACGCACCGCTGCTGGAGCCTCAGTTCCAGAAGTCGGGCCGCAACAACAACGGCCACATCACCACCCGGCACAAGGGCGGTGGTCACAAGCACCATTACCGCGTTGTCGACTTCGTCCGCAGCAAGGACGGGATCCCGGCCAAGGTTGAGCGGATCGAATACGACCCAAACCGCACGGCGCACATTGCGCTGGTGTGCTACGCCGACGGCGAGCGCCGCTACATCATCGCCCCGCGCGGTCTTGAGGTGGGTGCATCGCTGTTGTCCGGCGCCGAAGCCCCGATCCGTGCAGGCAACACCCTGCCGGTGCGCAACATCCCGGTCGGCTCGACGATCCACTGCATCGAACTGAAGCCCGGCAAGGGCGCCCAGATCGCCCGCTCGGCCGGTACGTCCGCGACCCTGCTGGCGCGCGAAGGCACTTACGCCCAGGTCCGCATGCGTTCCGGTGAAG
>JACMQP010000019.1 GCA_014376915.1 Ramlibacter sp. | reverse complement strand
CCCGCCTTCGACGTTGCGATGCAGGCGCAGCTGGCCGAGATCGATGCCATCGCGAGCAACCCGGCGCCGCCGGACTTCGAGAACACGGTCGCTGCGCTGGACCGCTGCGGTCGCCTGTTCACCCGCATCGAGCTGCTGTTCGGCAACCTGACGGTGAGCGACACCAACCCGGAACTGCAGGCGGTGCAACGCGAGATGGCGCCGCGGCTGGCCGCCCACGAGAACGCCGTGTACCTGCACCAGGGGCTGTTCGCGCGCATCGACGCATTGCACGCACGCCGCGACTCCCTGGGCCTGGACGAGGAGAGCCTGCGGTTGCTCGAACGGATCCACCTGGACTTCGTGCTGGCCGGCGCCAAGCTGCCGCAATCGAACCGCGCGCGCTATTCGGAAATTACCGAAGAACTTGCCGACCTCTCGACGCAGTTCTCGCAGAACCTGCTGGCCGACGAATCGGGCTGGCTGCTGCAGCTCGAGGGCGAAGCAGACCTGGCCGGCTTGCCCGAGTCCGTGCGGTCGGCAGCCAGCGGCGCGGCGCAACAGCTCAGCCTGCCCGCCGGTGCGCACGCAATCACGCTGTCGCCCTCGCTGGCCGAACCGTTCCTGACCTTCTCGGCGCGGCGCGATCTGCGCGAGGCGGTGTGGCGGGCGCGGGTGGCGCGCGGCGCGAACGAAGGCAAGACCGACAACCGTGCGATCGCCGCGCGCATCATCGAATTGCGGCAGGACCAGGCCGCGCTGCACGGGCACGCCAGCTTTGCCGATTACGCGCTGGCCGACCGGATGGCGAGCGACACCGCGGCGGTGCTCGACCTGCTGCGCAAGGCCTGGGAGCCGGCCAAGGACAAGGCGAACGAAGACCGCGTGCTGCTGACCGCAATGGCCCAGCAGCTGGGCGATCCGACGCCGATCGCCGCCTGGGACTGGCGCTACCTGGCCGAGAAGGTACGGCAGCAGCGGTTCGACCTCGACGACGCCGAGCTCAAGCCCTACTTCGCGCTGGACAACATGATCGGGGCCATGTTCGACGCCGCCGGCCGGCTGTTCGGCCTCAAGTTCGTCGAGCAGCACGGGCTGGATCTCTACCACCCGGACGTGCGCCTGTGGGAAGTGCGCGACCGCAGCGACGCGCTGGTCGGCATCTTCCTGGGCGACAACTTCTCCCGGCCGTCCAAGCGCAGCGGTGCCTGGATGAGCATCTTCCGCAGCCAGTCGGGCTTCGACGGCGGCACGCTGCCGATCGTCATCAACAACAACAACTTCGCCAAGGCCAGCCCGACGCTGCACAGCTTCGAGGACGTGAAGACGCTATTCCATGAATTCGGCCATGGCCTGCACGGCCTGCTGTCGCAGGTGCGGTACGAGCGGCTGGCCGGCACGCGCGTGCTGCGCGACTTCGTCGAACTGCCGTCGCAGCTGTTCGAGAACTGGGCGCTGGAGCCGCAGATCCTGGAGCGCCATGCGCGCCACGCCCAGACTGGCGCGGTGATGCCTCAGGCCCTGCTGGACAAGCTGGCCGCGGCGCGTCGCTTCAACCAGGCCTGGGCCACCATCCAGTACACCGGGCCGGCGCTGATCGACATGGCGCTGCACAGCCTGCCGCACGGCACGCCGGTGGACATCGCGCAGTTCGAAGCCCAGCAGATTGCAGCGCTCGGGATTCCGCAGGACATCGGCCAGCGGCACCACCTGCCGCACTTCCAGCACCTGTTCGCGGGCTCAAGCTATGCGGCCGGCTACTACGTGTACATGTGGGCCGAGGTGCTGGAGGCGGATGCCTTCGATGCCTTCACCGAAGCTGGCGACCCATTCCACGCCGAGACCGCCGAGCGGCTGCTGCGCAACGTCTACAGCGCCGGCAGCCGGAATGCGCCGGCCCAGGCTTTCCGCAACTTCCGCGGCCGCGACCCGGTGGTCGAGCCGATGCTGGTGAAGCGGGGATTGATCGCCGCGCAGCGCTGACGCGGCGCCGCTCCGTCTTGAACGGAGGAACCGCAGCCTGCTGCTGACCCTGGCCGAGCTGTCGGATGGCACGGTGCTTTCAGGGCGGCTGCCGGAACTGCACCATCGGCTCCGCGATCACGAACAGGCTCACAGCCGTGTAAACCAGCATCAGCAGGACGAGCGGCAGCGCGGCGCGGACCGCCCCGCCAGGCTGGCCCTGATCGCGCAGTGCCACGCGGTGCGCCAGCCAGACGCCGGCGCAATGGCCCAGGACCACCATGCCGATCGCGACGTACCAGGTCATGCGCGCATCGACGAGACCGCTGCGCGTGTGCAGTTGCGCGGTACCGAACAGGTTCCAGTGCCATCCGAACGGGTCCGAAACCAGGAACAACGCGTTTTGTCCCTGTTCGATGAAACTGGAGAAATTGTGGGCGACGTTGTAGCCGACGGCGATGGGGACCAGAGTCGGCGCCTGGCTGCGCGCGATGGCCGCGGCCGATTGGCCTTGCACCGACAACGCGGCGATCCAGCTGGCCAGTCCCCAGGCCGCCAGAAAGACCAGCCACACCAGCAGCAAGCCGGCGGTGCCCGAAACTTTGCCATCCACCGCATGGCCGTGGCCGGCGAGACGCACCAGCACAGCTTCGAACCCCAGCCAGGCCTGGCTCGAATGCAGGCCGTCGAACAGGACCGTCGACAACATGGCGATCACGAAAGCGACGCCACCGGCGGGGAGTTGAACGCCGCCCGGCGCCTCGACGAGCGCGGAACCGGGCGCGCGGAAAGTCACGCACTGCCCGGACGGGCTCAACTGCACGGGAGCCATTCGTCCCAGCATGGCGAAATACACCGCAAAGACGTCGCCACGGCGCTGCCAGCTGTCGCGCCCGAAGCACACCATGCCCAGCAGGGTGATTGCGGTCCAGGCCAGCGCCGCGCAGCCCAGGCGAAATGGCACTGCGGCCAATGGGTCGACGATTTCCAGCCAGTTCCACGCCAGCAACAGCGCAGTGGCGGGCCAGACGCCCAGCGCCTGCGGCCAGCGCCATCCAAGAGAAATTCCGGCCGGCTGGCCGAGCCGTCGCGCGGCCGCGTCGGCGACATCGAACAGCGTCGCCCACGGGTCGAGCAGGGGCCAGATGTTCACGATGCAGGCGACCAGCAACGACAGGCCGACCCACCAGACGATCCAGACCAGCGTGGGCGCCAGATTCATCATCGGATCGGCTGTGCCGACCAGCGCCGCGGCGACCGTGACGATGAACAGCAGCAGCGAGGCGAAGCGCAGGACCGCGCGCAGCGGCAGGGCCAGGTGGATCGCGCGCCCGCCTGCCGCACGCTCGCCTGTCAGGCCGACCGGGGCGCGGCGCGCAAACAGCGCCGCCAGCAGGAACGACAGCGCCACCGCCAGGGCCGCACCGGCGATGAAATGGGCCAGCGGCGCCGGCAGATCGTGCCGCTCGTCGAAGCCGTGTGCCCATCCCGCCAGCGGCAGCGCCAGCGCCACCCGCAGGAAGATGCGCGCCCGCACGGCGCGTGCTACTTGACAGCCGCCTGCCAGTCGGGGATCTCTCGCGCCGCACCCGTGAGTTCCAGGATGTGCATGCCGGTGTTGGCGCGATCGACGATGTAGATGTAGCCGCGGTCGCCGACCTCGACGTTGTTGGTCAGGATCGCCAGCCGGTGCGCCGCCACGGTGTACGGAAGCTTGGCGGCGAT
>JACMQP010000170.1 GCA_014376915.1 Ramlibacter sp. | reverse complement strand
GCGCCGGCGCTGGTGATCGCACTGGTCAGTTCGCTGGAGATGGCGGCCAGCGCCAAGATCGAGAGCCAGCGGGACGGCAAGCGTTGGGACGCCAGCCAGGACCTGATCGGCCAGGGCCTGGGCAAGCTGACCTCGGCGCTCTCGGGCAGCTTCCCGACCAGCACCTCGTTCTCGCGCTCCGCCATCACTTTGTACGCCGGGGCGAAGACCGGCTGGGCGACCGTGGCGGCGAGCGGCTTCGTGCTGCTGGTGCTGCTGTTCCTGACGCCGGTGCTGTCGCACGTGCCGCGCGCTGTTCTGGCGGCGGTGGTGGTGGCGGCGGTGGCCAGCCTGTTCAAACCACAGACCTTCCTGCGCGTGGCACGGATCGATCGGGTCGAGGCCGCGATCGCACTGGTGACCTTCGCCGTCACCGTGCTGTCGGCGCCACGCATCTACTGGGGCGTGCTGACCGGCGTGGTGCTGGGCCTGGCGCACTTCCTGCACCACCGGCTGCATCCCCGCATCATCGAGGTCGGGCTGCATCCCGACGGCAGCCTGCGCGATCGCCACCTGTGGCAGCTGCCGCCGCTGGCGGCCCACACCTACGCGCTGCGGATGGACGCCGAACTGGACTTCGCCTCGGCCAGCGCGCTCGAGCGCGCCATCGTGGAACAGCTCGCGGCCGACCCGCAGGTGCGGCACGTCTGCCTGTTCGCGCAGCCTGTCAATCGCATCGATGCGACCGGCGTGGAGGTCTTCATGCAGATGCGCAACATGCTGCAGGAACGTGGCATCACGCTGCACATCAGCGGCATCAAGCTGCCGGTGGAAAAGGTGCTGCTGCGCGCCGGCGCGCTCAACGATGGGCCGCTGCTGCGGCTGTACCGCACCGACGTCGATGCGCTGCTGGCCTTCGGCCGGCTGAGCGCCTGACCGCGCCACTCAGAAGCGCATGCCGACGCCGATCTTGTAGACGTCCGGGTTCAGCCGCGTGCTGATGGTCTGGCCGGTCGACAGTGTGGTGGTGGTGCGCAGCAGCGAGCGCGCGTACTGCAGGTCGACGAACCAGCGGTCGTTGATCATCGCCGTCACGCCGAAGCCGGGCGTCAGGCCGAAGCGCGAGTCCACACTGAGGCCGGTGCCGCCGGGCGGGTTGAGCGGATTGAGCCCGTTGAGCGTCGCGCTGCCGCGTTCGCCATAGAACTTGGCATAGGTGACGCCCAGCATCGCATACGGCCGCACGCGGGCAGTCGGTTCGAAGAAACGGTATTGCGCGAACACGCTGACCGGCAGCGCCTTGACGGTGCCGATCTGGCCCACGCCCGCGATCGCGCCAGTGCCGGTGAGGTTGTGCTTGAAGCCCAGGCCGATCGGCACCTCCACCGACCAGTGGTCGGTGAGCATGCGGGCCACGGAAATCGTGAGCTGGGTGTCGGGGCCGATATCCACCGTGGTGCCGGGCGGCGAAGGCGGGGCCAGCGTCCCGCTGGACACGTTGGGCGCGATGCGCGTCACACCGCCGCCGATCATCCAGCTGCCGGCGCTTTGCGCCTGGACGGACAGCGCGACACAGGTGAGAGCGATCGCGGCGGCGAGCCGAATGACAGACTTGTTTTTGTTCATGGGAAAGTCTCCTGGCGACGGTGGTTTGTTCAAAGCCAACCGGCCCGCGCCAGCGCGCGGCTGACGGAGGCGGCAAGCAGGCGGTGACCGAACGGGGTGGGATGGAAGCCGTCGGAAAAGGCCCAGGTCTGCCACCAGCCGGCGGCGGCTCCGGCGGGCGGTGCGGCGTCCAGCGCGGCCGAGGTGCACGCGGGGAAGTTGTAGGCCGGCAGGCCCTGAGAGTCCGCCCCCACCACCGGGCAGGACGCTTTGGTGGCATTGGTCAGGCCATAGGCGGCGGCGTTGGTGACTTCGTCGGTGAAGTCGGCGTAGAAGTCCACCAGCGCCACCCGCGTATCCGCGCCCACCCGGGTCTTGAGCTGGCTGTTGAAGGCGCCGACCCACTGGCGGATGGCACCCTGCAACGTAGCCGCCGCAGTGGCGCCGGTCGTGCCGCCGCCACTGGCCTGGGCGACGCCGCCGAGCACCGCCTGGAAGCGCGGCGTCAGCGTGATGTCGGGCGCATTGAGCACCGCCACATGGGTGGCGCCCTTGTCCAGCGCGCTGGCCTTGATCGCGTTGTAGTAGGTGTCGGCCACCTTCTGCATGTACAGGCCGGCCGCCAGCGCGCCGCCGTTCGTCTGGCCCAGCGTGGCAGCCAGGGTGGAGCCGTCGATCTGCTGGGACAGGAACCCCTGGTAGGCGAGCAGGCCCGCGCCGCCACTGGCCGCGCCGAGATACGCGCCCACCAGGTCGGCCACATCATTGCCGCCGCCTTCGACCAGGATGAGGTCGGTTGCGCTCCAGCTGCCACCAACCACACTGGCCGCCGTTGCGAGCTGCAGCGCGACGGACTGCGGTCCGGCCGCGCCGCCCTGGGACGCCGGATTGACCACGCGCGCGGCGCCGATCGCGAAGTTGGTGCAGCCCGCAGTGGAATTCTGGACAAAGGTGGTGCCGGTGAACTTGTAGAAGTTGCACTGGCTGTCGATGCCGAAGTCCTGCGCGATCAGTTGCGGAAAGATCGGAAAGCCGGCCGTGGGGTTGGCGGCGTTCTGAACCGTGAACTTGAAGCCGAAGGTGCCGACGTCGGCCAGGCTGTCGCCAGCCACTACCACGCGGCTGATCGCAACCTTGGGTCCGGCGGCGTCGCCGCCGCCACCGCAGCCCGCCAGCAAGGCGGCCGCACTGCAGGCCGCTGCCACCAGCGCCCGGTTGAATGTCATGGAATGCATGCTGTCTCCCCGATAAAAAAGAACGGTCGTTCGATTCGAATGGAGCAGAGAATAGCCCCTTGCCCGCGACCCGCACTCAGGGTTTCTGCCGGGTTGCCCCAGGTGGACTGCGCGTTGCACCTGCGCGGTCCGGGGCGCCCCATCGACGCTCACCCCGCGTCGATCTTTACCAGCTTCATGCGCCCCGATGCGCCGCTCTTGATCGAGACCGCGGCCTTGCGGCAGCCGAACTGCTTCGCCACCAGCGCGATCAACTCCTCGTTGGCCTTGCCGTCCACCGGCGGCGACTTCAGCTGCGCCAGCCACGTGCCGTCGGCAGCCTGCGCCAGCGCGCTGACGCGCGCGTTCGGCTTGACCTTGACCTGCAGCGTCGCCATGCAAGTCAGGCGCTGACGATCCAGCCTTCGAGCGGGTCGAAGGCATCGGGCAGGCCGTAGCGCGGCGCGCCATGGCGGGCGGCCCACGCCGCCTGCACCAGGCACAGCACCGCGTCCAGGCTGTCGCCGCTGGCGTCCCCGATCAGCGTGTCGCGCTGCGCGTTGGTGAGCTTGAGCCGCAAGTTGAGCCGGGTGGCCCCCAACTCCAGCGCGTGCAGCAGGTCCTTGCGCGCGATCAGCCGCTCGGGCGTTTGCCTGGCCTTGTCGTCGGCCTTGTAGCTGCGGTTGCCGATCAACTCGCGCGCCAGCAGGCCGGGATAGGCTTCCAGCGCCACCCGCGCCGGATCGCCATCGTGCAAGCCGGGCAGGTAGACGCCGGCGGCCAGCAGCAGCGGCAGCGCCGCGTGCAGCATGTAGGCCACCGGCGGGTTGACCCACTTCATTGAAGGACTGGAACCGGCGCGTTTGTCGAACGCCCGGTGGGCGAACTTGCCGCCCGCCGGCCGCCCATCGCAGAAGGCGGCGAAGGTGGCGCGGATCTCGGCGCGGGTGAGGCTCGCGTAGTGTTGGATGCACTCGCGCCACTGCAGCGGCCAGCCAAGGTGCTCCACCAGCTCGCGCGGCAGGCCGAACGGGAAGTCGAAGCCGCCGACCCAGGCCTGCGGCTGCGCCAGCCAGTCGCCGAAGGCAGCCAGCGTGTCGATGCGCTCCAGCCGCGCGAGCAGCACCCGTCCGCCCGTGAGATGCCCCAGCGCCAGCACGATCGGCTTGCGCCGGGTCGGGCTGCTGGAGAAATCGCAGCCGACCAGCAGCGGGGCGTCGCTCGGGCTCATCCCAGGGCCAGCGCCATGACTCCGCCGGCGATG
>JACMQP010000018.1 GCA_014376915.1 Ramlibacter sp. | reverse complement strand
CGGAGCCAGCCAGGTACTCCTGGGCCAGTTCGCGCCGCACCTGGTCGGCCAGGTCGTCCATCGACCTGCGTTCCGCTCGCAGCTGGCGCGCCAGCGCGGCCTCGGTCAGGCCGATGCTGGCGGCAATGGCGCTTTCCACCGGCTGGCCCTGGCGCAGCCGGCGCACCATTTCCTGGGCGACCCGAAAACTGGTCCGGGCCGGGCCCAGCGCCGCTAGCAGCGACTCCAGCACCCGCTCCTCCAGCACGAAGATTGCGCTGCTGCCGCTCGCCACTGGCAGCGCCAGATCGGCGCCGGACCACAGCAGCCGGTTGGCAGGACGGTCGAAGCGCAGCGGACAGGGAAACGCCATGCGGTGCCGGTGGGCGTCGGTGGGCTCAGGAAAGACGAACTCCGCGGCCAGCGGCCGCACCGGCTGCCGCGTGACGCGCTGACAGACCAGCACGATTGCCAGCATCGAGTACTCCATCCGCTGGCGCGGAAAGGACGGGTCGTTGCCGTGGATGAGGGTCACCCAGGCGTCGGGGTGCTGCCGTTCGAGGGCGAAGGCCGAGGCGTCGTTGGTCAGCGCCGCGTAGCTGCCCTGGCTCTCCAGCACCGACCAGAGGCTGGCGTCCGAGCTCACCCAGGCTGCGGCCTGCTCCAGGTCCACGTAGCGGGCAGCGAGATCGCGGTCCAGGCCCGGCGTCTCCTGTCCGCTCGCTGCGACCGCGAACCGCCAGAGCAGGTTCACCTGCTCCAGGTCGAACCGCGCGTGCGGCTGCTCGATCTGTGCCGGATCGATGTCCGCCGCCTGCAGCAGGCGTGCAACGTCCACGCCCTGCGAGGCGAACATCCGCAGGACGCCCTTGATCCATGCGCTGGAACTGGCGATTGGTCCGTTGCTCACGCCCCCATTCAAATCGAATCGCCGCCGCGCCGCAAGTGCCGCAGCGCTGGAACGCGGGCCTTCCCGGATTGCGCGGTCGGCGCGGCACGCGGCACACTCGCTGCTGCCGACCGCTCACAATGGCCAGCGACCGACCGTCCAGAACACCCAAAACACCTCGAAGGAGCGACCCCATGCTGGGTTTGATGCAAAGCCAACCGCTGTTGATTTCCGGACTGATCGACCATGCCGAACGCCATCACGGCGACGCGGAAATTGTCTCGCGCCGGGTCGAGGGTGACATTCACCGCTCGACCTGGGCCGGCGTAGCCCGTCGCTCGCGCCAGCTCGCGCACGCCCTGGATGCCATGAACCTGCTGTTTTCCGACCGGGTAGCGACGCTGGCCTGGAACGGCTACCGCCACCTCGAGATCTATTTCGGCGTCAGCGGCTCGGGCCGGGTGCTGCACACCATCAACCCGCGGCTGCACACCGACCAGATCGCCTGGATCGCCAACCACGCCGAAGACCAGGTGCTGTGCTTCGACATGAGCTTCCTGCCGCTGGTGCAGGCGGTGCATGCGCGTTGCCCGATGATCCGGCAGTACGTCGCGCTGTGCGACGCCGACAAGCTGCCCCACGACAGCGGCATCCCCAACCTGGTGAGCTACGAGGCCTGGATCGGCGGCCAGCCCACCGCTTACGACTGGCCCAGCTTCGACGAGAACTCCGCGTCGAGCATGTGCTACACCAGCGGCACCACCGGTAACCCGAAGGCCGCGCTCTACAGCCATCGATCCACTACGCTCCACGCCTACGCTGCCGCCTTGCCGGACGTCATGTGCCTGTCCGCGCGGGACGCCGTGCTGCCGGTGGTGCCGATGTTCCACGTCAACGCCTGGGGCATCCCGTATTCGGCGGCGCTCACCGGCTGCAAGCTGGTATTCCCCGGCCCGGCGATGGATGGCAAGTCGATTTACGAACTGATCGAGGCCGAGAAGGTGAGCTACGCCGCTGGTGTGCCCACCGTCTGGCAGATGCTGCTCGGGCACATGAAGCCGAACGGCCTGCGGTTCTCCACGCTCAAGCGCACGGTGATCGGCGGCTCGGCCTGCCCGCCCGCCATGATCACCGCTTTCAACGACGACTACGGGGTCGAAGTCCTGCACGCCTGGGGCATGACCGAGATGTCGCCGCTGGGCACGCTGTGCACGCTGAAGAACCGGCACCTGGACCTGCCGGCGGCGGAGCAGATGAAAATCCGACTGAAGCAGGGCCGGGCCATCTATGGCGTGGACATGAAGATCGTCGATGGCGCGGGCAAGGAGCTGCCCTGGGATGGCAACACCTATGGCGACCTGTCTGTCAAAGGCCCCTGGATCGTGCGCGAATACTTCAAGGGCGAGGGCGGCGATCCCCTGGTGAACGGCTGGTTCCCGACCGGCGACGTGGCCACCATCGACGCCGAGGGCTACATGCAGATCACCGACCGCAGCAAGGACGTGATCAAGTCCGGCGGCGAGTGGATCAGCTCGATCGACATCGAGAACATCGCAGTCTCGCATCCGGCGGTGGCGATGGCCGCCTGCATCGGCATGCAGCACCCCAAGTGGGACGAGCGGCCGGTGGTGGTGGTGGTGAAGAAGCCCGGCGCCGAGGTGACGCGCGAGGAACTGCTCAAGTTCTACGAAGGCAAGACCGCCAAGTGGCAGATCCCGGACGACGTGATCTTCCTCGACGCGATTCCGCTCGGCGCCACCGGCAAGATGCTCAAAACCCGACTGCGCGAGCAGCTCAAGGACTATCGGTTGCCGACGTGATGGCGCGCCTGGATGTCGCCTGCGCGATAGCAGAGGACGGCGTTTAGGTGCAATCCCTGAGCGCTGCGGTGCACAAAGACTTGTACCCTGCGCGCTATCAGTCAACCAAGGAGACATCGATGAAACTCGCCCTGAAAGTGGTGGCCGTCTCGGTCATGATGGCAACAACCGGCGTGGCGCTCGCCCAGAAGGGCGAAACCGTGCGGATCGCCTTCATGGATCCGTTGTCGGGTCCGTTCGCCAATGTCGGCCAGAACCAGCTCAAAAGCTGGCAGTTCGCGGCCGAGCATTATTCAGGTGCGAAGAACCCCGCGGGCGTCAAGTTCGAGGTGGTCGGCTTCGACAACAAGGGCTCGCCGCAGGAAAGCCTGAACACGCTCAAGGCAGCGATCGACCAGGGCTTTCGCTACATCACGCAAGGCAACGGTTCCGGTGCCGGCCTGGCGCTGGAAGATGCTGTCGCCAAGCACAACGAGCGCAATCCGGGCAAGGAAGTCATCTACCTCAATTACGCGGCGGTGGACCCTTCGATGACCAACGAGAAGTGCGACTACTGGCATTTCCGGCTGGATGCCGACACCACGATGAAGATGGAAGGGCTGACCACCTTCATGAAGGACCAGCCAAAGGTCACCAAGGTCTACCTGCTGAACCAGAACTACTCGCACGGCCAGCAGGTCGCGCGCTATTTCAAGGAAGGCATGGCACGCAAGCGCCCCGACGTGAAGATCGTCGGCGAAGACCTGCACCCGATCGGCCAGGTCAAGGACTTCGCGCCCTACGTCGCAAAAATCAAGCAGTCGGGCGCCGACACGATCGTCACCGGCAACTGGGGCCAGGACCTGACGCTGTTCGTCAAGGCGCTGAACGACGCCGGCCTCAAGCTGCCGATGTACACCTATTATTCCGGCGTCACCGGCACGCCGACGGCACTGGCGGCGGGCGGCGAGGGCGAGGTTTACGTGATCGCCTACGGCCACGCCAACCACACCGGCGAGCTGGGCCAGATGGCCGCCGAGTTCAAGAAGAAGTTCAACGACGACTACTACACCTACGCCACGGCCAACGGCGTTCAGCTGCTGGGCGCGGCGATGGCGAAGGCCAAGTCCACCAATCCGGTGCAGGTGGCCAGGGCGATGGAAGGCCTGACCATCAAGAGCTTCGCCGGCGACGTCACCATGCGCGCTTCGGACCATCAGCTGCAGCAGTCGATGTTCGTCACCAGGTGGCAGAAAGTGGACAAGAAGAACGCGTACAGCGTGGAGAACACCGGCTACACCTTCGCGCCGATCAAGCAGATGGACCCGTACGTGTCCAGCACGCCGACCAGCTGCCAGATGAAGCGTCCCGCCAACGGCTGATCGCCGTCAACCCAGCGTTCGGGCCGAGCTAGTCGAGGCCCGTTCCCCTTCGACAGAATCAGGGTGAACGGGCTTTTTCCTTTCTGACACATGGAATTCTTCACCATTTCGCTCCTGAACGGCATCAGCTACGGGCTGCTGCTGTTCATGCTCAGTTCCGGCCTCACGCTCATCTTCAGCATGATGGGCGTGCTCAATTTCGCCCATGCCAGCTTCTACATGCTGGGAGCGTATTTCGCGTACAGCACCACCCGCTTGATCGGTTACTGGCCGGCTTTGTTCGTGGCGCCGCTGCTGGTGGCGCTGCTGGGCGCGGCGTTCGAGAAATACTGCCTGCGCCGGGTCCACAAGTTCGGCCACGTCCCCGAGCTGCTGATCACCTTCGGCCTGTCGTTCATCATCCTGGAGATGGCGCAGCTGATCTGGGGCACCAGCTCGGTCGACTACCGGGTGCCGGCTGAATTGAGCGGACCGTTGTTCACGCTGTACGGTACGCAGTTTCCGATGTACCGCGGTTTCATGATGCTGGTTGCGGTGCTGATGCTGATCGCGATCTGGCTACTGCTCACCCGCACCCGGATCGGGCTGGTGATCCAGGCGGCGTTGACCCATCCGGAAACCGTGGAGGCGCTCGGCCACAACGTGCCGCGGGTGTTCATGCTGGTCTTCGGCGGCGGCGCTGCGCTGGCGGGCCTGGCCGGCGTGATCGGCGGCAATGCCTTCGTCACCGAACCGGGCATGGCTGCGACGGTGGGTTCGGTGATCTTCGTGGTGGTGGTGGTCGGCGGCATGGGCTCGCTGACGGGCGCCTTCGTGGCCTCATTGCTGATCGGCGTGATCCAGACCTTCGCCGTCGGCATCGACTACTCGCTGATGGGCGCCGTCAGCACTGTCGGCATCAATATCACGCCGGAAACCTTCGGCTTCGCGTTGTGGAAGCTCAAGATCAGCCAGATCGCGCCCATCCTGCCTTACTTGTTCCTGGTGCTGGTCCTGATCTTCAGGCCCCGGGGCCTGCTCGGCACCCGCGAAGGCTGACCATGGCAACAACGTCGACCACTGCCTACTACCGGTTCAAGCCTTACAACGTCGGCCGCTGGATCATCTGGACCGCGTTCGCGCTGGTGCTGCTGGCGGCGCCGCTCGTGTTCACCAGCTCGCTCAGCCAGACCATGCTCAGCCAGATGGGCATCGCCATCATCGTCTGCCTGTCTTACAACATGCTGCTGGGGCAGGGCGGGATGCTCAGCTTCGGCCACGCTGTCTATTCGGGGATGGGCTCGTTCCTGGCGATCCACACGCTCAACAAGGTGACCGCGGGCCTGCCGCTGCCGGTCAGCCTGATCCCGATCGTGGGCGGCCTGTCGGGCATGCTGGTCGCGGTGGTGCTGGGCTGGGTGACAACCAAAAAAGCGGCGACACCGTTCGCGATGATCACGCTCGGCGTTGGCGAGCTGGTCTGGGCCATGGCGCTGATGTTCCCGGAATTCTTCGGCGGCGAGGGCGGCATCTCGGGCAACCGGGTGGTCGGGCCCAAACCGTTGGGCATCACGTTCGGCCCGCAGATCCAGCTGTATTACCTGATCGCGCTCTACACCTTCGTTTGCACCGCGCTGATGTACGCCTTCACCCGTACGCCGCTGGGTCGCATGCTGAACGCCGTGCGCGACAACCCGGAGCGGGTCGAGTTCGTCGGCTACGACACCCAGCGGGTGCGCTACATCGCCTTCGTGATCGCCGCGTTCTTCGCCGGCATCTCGGGCGGGCTGGCGGCGCTCAATTTCGAGATCGTCACCTCGGAAGTGGTGAGCGGGCCACGCTCGGGTGCCTATCTGCTGTTCACCTTCCTGGGCGGTGCCACCTTCTTCTTCGGGCCGATCATCGGCGCCATCCTGATGGTGCTGGCCTTCGTGCTGCTGTCGGAGCTGACCAAGGCCTGGCTGCTGTATCTGGGACTGGTGTTCCTGTTCATGGTGATGTATGCGCCAGGTGGTATCGCCAGCCTGATCATGATGAACTTGCGGGTCGCGGCATTCGGACGCCTCAGGGAGCTCTGGGTCAGCTACCTGGCGCTGGCCGTGACGGCGCTGATCGTGCTGCTCGGCGCGGCCGCGATGATCGAGATGGTCTACCACCTGCAGTTGAATGCGGCGCTCGGGCCGGAGCTGAAATTCCTCGGCGCGACACTCGACGCCAAGGGCGTGAACAGCTGGTTCGGCTCGGCCTTCGTGATGCTGACGGGGCTGGGCCTGTTCGAGCTGTCGCGCCGGCATTTCAAGCGCCAGTGGGGCGAGATCCAGGAGTTCATCGAGAAGGAAATGAAAAGGCGCGAAAGTCTATGAACGCAGAGCCGACCTTCGCCCTCGAGCTCAAGGACCTGCGCAAGAGTTTCGGCAAGACCGAGATCATCCGCGGCGCCAGCCTGGCGGTGCGGTCGGGCGAGCGCGTCGCCGTGATCGGGCCGAACGGCGCCGGCAAGTCGACGCTGTTCAACCTGATCTCGGGGCGCTTCGCCCCCACCAGCGGCGAGGTGCTGCTCAATGGCCACCGCATCGACGGCAAGAAGCCGTTCGAGATCAACCGGCTGGGCCTGTCGCGCAGCTTTCAGATCACCAACATCTTCCCCAAACTCAGCGTGTTCGAGAACCTGCGCTGCGGCGTGCTCTGGAGCCTGGGTTACCGGTACACGTTCCTGAAATTCCTGGCCGACCTCGACGACGCCAACGAGCGGGCCGAGCAGCTCATGGAGATGATCAAGCTGGGCAAGAAGCGCGACGTGCTGGCGATCAACCTGACCTATGCCGAACAGCGCGCCCTGGAGATCGGCATCACCATCGCGGGCGGCGCCAGCGTCATTCTGCTGGACGAACCGACCGCCGGCATGAGCCGCAGCGAAACCCGGCGTTTCATCGAACTGATCAAGGAAGTGACCGTGGGCAAGACCTTGCTGACCGTTGAGCACGACATGGGCGTGGTGTTCGGACTGGCTGACCGGATCGCCGTCGTGGTCTACGGCGAGGTGATCGCCTTCGACACGCCCGAGGCCGTGCGAGCCAACCAGCGGGTGCAGGAGGCGTATCTCGGCTCCCATGTCGCCGATGCCCAGGTCGGAGCGGCGTGATGTTGAAAGTCGAGAACCTCCACGCTTTCTACGGCAAGAGCCACGTTTTGCACGGCGTGCATTTCGATGTGCAGGCCGGAGAGATCGTGGCGCTGCTCGGGCGCAACGGCTCGGGCCGTTCCACCACCGCAAAAGCCATCATGGGAATGGTGGACTGCACCGGGTCGGTGGACTGGAAAGGCCAGCAGGTCCTTGGCCGGAAGGCCTACGAGATCGCCCACCTGGGCATCGGCTACGTGCCGGAGAACCGCGACATTTTCCCCAAGCTCACGGTGCACCAGAACCTGATGTTGGGGCAAAAAGGCAAGGCGGCCGCGAAGAACGCGCGCTGGTCGTTCGACGACATGTACCTGATGTTCCCGCGGTTGCAGGAGCGCCAGCATACGGAAGCCGGCGTGCTCTCGGGCGGCGAGCAGCAGATGCTCACGCTGTGCCGCACGCTGATGGGCGACCCCGACCTGATCATCATCGATGAGCCGACCGAGGGCCTGGCGCCCAAGATCGTGGAACTGGTCGGCGAGTACCTCAAGAAGCTCAAGGAGCGGGGCGTGTCGGTCCTGCTGATCGAGCAGAAGCTGACCATCGCGATGGCCATTTCAGACCGCGCGCTGGTCATGGGTCACGGCAGCATCGTGTTCCAGGGCACGCCCGACACCCTGCGCGCCGACGCTTACACCCGCAAGGAGTGGCTGGAAGTGTGAGACGCCTTTGCGGCCAGGAGTCACGGCCGTGACAAACGCTGCATTGCGGCGCAACATGGCCAATCTACAATCGAAAAAGAACGACCGTTCTTTTACTTTCCAGGGGACCAGCATGACCGCTGAATACAAAGTTCACGGCGACGTCGCCGTGATCACCATGAACAACCCGCCCGTCAACGGGTTGGGCCATGCAACCCGCGTCGGCATCACGGACGGCTTGGCCAAGGCCAACGCCGACGCCGCGGTCAAGGCGATCGTCATCACCGGCGCCGGCAGGGCGTTCTCCGGCGGCGCCGACATCAAGGAGTTTGGCTCGCCCAAGGCGCTGGCCGAACCCAACCTGCTGTCGGTGATTCTGGCGGTCGAGAACTCTCCGAAACCGGTGGTCGCTGCCCTGCATTCGGTCGCCATGGGCGGCGGCCTGGAGCTGGCGCTCGGCTGCCACTACCGCATCGCCGCGCCCGGCACCAGCGTCGCCTTGCCGGAAGTGAAGCTCGGCCTGATCCCCGGCGCCGGCGGCACGCAGCGGCTGCCGCGCGTGCTGGGCGTCGAAACCGCGCTCAACATGATCCTGTCGGGCGACGCGGTCAAGAGCGAGCTGCTGGCGCAGCAGCCGGGCCAGAAGCTGTTTGACAAGATGGCTTCGTCGCCGGAGTCGCTGACCGAAGAGGCGTTGACCTATGCACGGTCGGTCGCGGCGGCGCGGCCGCTGCCGCTGGTGCGAAACCTGCCATGCAAGCACCCGCTGGGCGACGCCTACTTCCAGTTCGCGCGCAACATGGTCAAGGGCATGGCGAAGAATTTCCCGGCGCCGGCCAAATGCGTCGACGCCGTGGAAGCCGCCACAAAAATGAAGTTCGACGACGGCATGGCGTTCGAACGCGAAATCTTCACGGCGCTCATGTTCACGCCGGAATCGCGCGCGCTGCGCCACTTGTTCATTGCGGAACGCGCCGCCTCCAAGATCCCGGACGTGCCGGATGACACGCCCAGGCGCCAGATCAAGTCGGTGGCCGTGATCGGCGCCGGCACCATGGGCGGCGGCATCGCGATGAACTTCCTGAACGCGGGCATCCCGGTGAAGATGCTCGAGATGAAGCAGGAAGCGCTGGACCGCGGCCTGGCGACCATCCGCAAGAACTACGAGTCGCAGCTCAAGAAGGGCAAACTCAAGCAGGACAAGTACGACCAGCGCATGGCGCTGCTCACCACCACGCTGGACTACGCCGACCTGAAGGACGCCGACCTGGTGATCGAGGCGGTGTTCGAGGAAATGGGTGTCAAGCAGAAGGTGTTCGAGAAGCACGACGAAGTGATGAAGCCCGGCGCGATCCTCGCCTCCAATACATCGACGCTGGACGTGAACAAGATCGCCTCCTTCACCAAGCGGCCGCAGGACGTGGTCGGCATGCATTTCTTCAGTCCGGCCAACGTGATGAAGCTGCTGGAAGTGGTGCGCGGCGAGAAGACCGCCAAGGACGTGCTGGGCACCGTGATGGCCCTGGGCAAGCAGATCAAGAAGACGGCCGTCGTCTCCGGTGTCTGCGACGGCTTCATCGGCAACCGCATGATCGAGCAGTACAGCCGCCAGGCCGGTTTCCTGCTGGACGAAGGCGCGACGCCGCAACAGGTGGACCGGGCCGTGGAGAAGTTCGGCTTCGCGATGGGTCCGTTCCGCATGGGCGACCTGGCCGGCAACGACATCGGCTGGGCGATCCGCAAGCGCCGGGCGCAGGAGCGGCCCAACATGCTGTACAGCCGCACGGCCGACAAGCTGTGCGAGCTGGGCCGCTTCGGCCAGAAGACGGGTGCCGGCTGGTACGACTACCAGGCGGGCAAGCGTGACGCCATCCCGTCCGCGCTGGTCAACCAGATGATCGAGGACCATCGCAAGGAACTGGGCATCACCCCGCGCAAGATCGCCGACGAGGAAATCGTCCAGCGGCTGGTCTATGCCCTGGTCAACGAGGGCGCGCGCATTCTGGAGGACGGCATCGCGTCGAAAGCCGGCGATATCGACATGGTCTATCTCACTGGGTACGGCTTTCCGATGCACCGCGGCGGGCCGATGATGTACGCCGACCAGGTGGGCCTGTTCAACGTGGTCCAGGCGATGAAGCGCTTCCAGCAGAACCCGCGCGACGATGCGCAGTTCTGGGAGCCGGCTCCATTGCTGGCCAAGCTGGCGGCCGACGGCAAGACGTTCAGCTGACGGCCACCTGCCGTCATCTTCGCGCCGGCGGGGATTCAGGCTTTTGCCCATGATCAAACGCATACTGCTGACGCTTTTCGCGCTCCTGCTGCTGCTCGTTGCCGCAGTCGTGGCCAACACTCTGCGGCAGGGATCGCGCCAGCTGGAGGTGCCACTCGCGCCGCCGCTGGTGGTGGACGAGAAGCGGGTGGCCGAAACACTGGCCGGCTCGCTGCGCTTCAGGACGGTGTCAAGCTACGACGATGCGCGCCTGAACGCGGACCAGTTCCTCGCCTTCCACGCTTACCTGCAGCAGCGTTTTCCCAAGGCCCATGCGGCGCTCAAGCGCGAGATCGTCAGCGACCTGAGCCTGCTCTACACCTGGCCAGGGAGCGACGCCAGGGCCAGGCCGATCCTGCTGATGGCGCACCAGGATGTGGTGCCGATCGCCCCCGGCACCGAGGCGAGCTGGCAGGCCGTGCCGTTCTCCGGGGAAATCAAGGACGGCTTCGTCTGGGGCCGCGGCGCCTGGGACGACAAGGCCAACCTGATCTCGCAGCTCGAATCGGTGGAGATGTTGCTGGCCAGCGGCTTCCAGCCGCGCCAGACGGTCTACCTGGCCTTTGGCGCCGACGAGGAAGTCGGTGGTCACCGCGGCGCCCGGGAGATCGCGAAGCTGTTGCAGGCGCGCAGCGTCAAGCTCGACTTCGTGATCGACGAGGGCCTGCTGATCACTGAAGGCATCATGCCGGGCCTCGCACCACCCGCGGCGCTGATCGGCGTCAGCGAGAAGGGCTCG
>JACMQP010000169.1 GCA_014376915.1 Ramlibacter sp. | reverse complement strand
GCGCTGAAGTTCTGGCTCCGGCTCGGCTTCATCAGCTTCGGCGGGCCGGCGGGGCAGATTGCGGTCATGCACCGCGAACTGGTGGAGCAGAAACGCTGGATCTCCGAGCGCCGGTTCCTGCATGCGCTGAACTACTGCATGCTATTGCCTGGGCCGGAAGCGCAGCAGCTGGCGACTTACATCGGCTGGCTGATGCACCGCACGTGGGGCGGCATCGTTGCCGGCGGACTGTTTGTACTGCCCTCGCTGTTCATCCTGATCGCGTTGAGCTGGGTCTACCTCGCTTTCGGCGACGTGGGCTGGGTAGCCGGCCTCTTTTACGGAATCAAACCGGCCGTGGCGGCGATCGTGGTGCACGCCGTGTACCGCATCGGCAGCCGCACGCTCAGGAAACCGCGAGAGGTGCCGCTGCTGTGGGCGATTACCGCCACCAGCTTCGTGGCGATTGCGGTGCTGCATCTGCCTTTCCCGTGGGTGGTGCTCGGCGCCGGCGTGGCCGGCTTTCTGGGCGGCCAGTTCGCCCCCCGGCAGTTCGGCGGTGCCGGGGGCCGTGCCGAGGTGACGAACGGCTACGGTCCGGCGCTGATCGACGACACGACGCCGACGCCGGCCCATGCGCTGTTCAGTCGCGCGCGGTTCGCGAAGGTGCTGGGCGCGGGCGCGCTACTGTGGAGTGCGCCGATGGCGCTGCTGGTGGCGGCGCAGGGCTGGGAATCGCCACTGGTGCGCATGGGCGTGTTTTTCAGCAAGGCAGCGCTGCTGACCTTCGGCGGCGCCTACGCTGTCCTGCCCTATGTCTACCAGGGCGCGGTGGAGCGCTACCAGTGGCTGACGGGGCCGCAGATGATCGACGGGCTGGCCCTGGGCGAGACAACGCCGGGACCGCTGATCATGGTCGTCACCTTTGTCGGTTTCGTCGGCGGTTGGACCCGGCAGGTGCTCGGGCCCGACGCCGTCTTCCTCGGCGCGGTGCTGGCGGCCGTGGTCGTCACCTGGTTCACCTTCCTGCCGTCGTTCGTGTTCATCCTGGCTGGCGGCCCACTGGTCGAATCGACCCACGGCCGGTTGCAGTTCACGGCGCCGCTGACGGCCGTCACCGCCGCGGTGGTGGGCGTCATCGCCAGCCTCGCGGTCTTTTTCATCGGCCATATCGCGCGCCGGCCCGGCGCCACTGGCTGGTCGGGCAGCGACCTCGACATTGCGGCGCTGCTGCTGATGGCGCTGGCCGCGCTGGCGCTGTTCCGGTTCAGGCTGGGCGTGATTCCCGTGATCGCCGGATGCGCCGTTGCCGGACTGCTCCTGCGGCTGGCCGGACTGGCCTGAAGCCGTCCACGCCGGCGTGGCGTTATCCTCTGCGCTCTGTGCTTCCAGCGGAAAGAACCGAGTCCATGAACATCCTCATCACCGGCGGTTGCGGCTTCCTCGGCGCGCGGCTGGCCCGAACGCTCCTGAAACAGGGGGCTTTGTCGCTGGCCGGCGAGCCGGCGCGGCGGATCGGGCGCCTCACGCTGACCGACCGCGTGACGCCGCCCGCGGACCTCGCAGGCGATGCCCGCGTCGCGTTCGTGCAGGGCGATCTGCTGGAACTGGCGCAAAGTCGCAACCTGCCGGCGGCGGGCACCGACCTGGTGTTCCACCTCGCAGCGGCAGTGAGCGGCGAGTGCGAAGCCGACTTTGATCTCGGCATGCGCAGCAACCTCGACACGACGCGGGCCCTGCTGGAGGCCAGCCGTGCGCTGGGCAGCATCCCCACGTTCATCTTCGCCAGTTCGCTGGCGGTGTTTGGCAACTCACCCGGCACCGCGCTACCCGAGCTGATCGAAGATGACACGCTGCCGACCCCGCAGAGCAGCTACGGCATCCAGAAATTCATCGGCGAGCAGCTGGTGGCGGACTATGCGCGCAAGGGCTTCATCCGCGGCCGGAGCGTGCGGCTGATGACCGTCAGCGTGCGTCCGGGCAAGCCCAACGGCGCGGCCTCGGGTTTCTTGAGCGGAATGATCCGCGAGCCGCTGGCCGGCCTCAAGGGCGCCTGCCCGGTGCCGCGCGAAACACCGGTGGCACTGGCATCGCCCGCCACCACGGTGGACGGCATCATCCGTGCCGCCGAGGCAACAGATGCGGAATGGGGACCACTCACCGCGGTGAACCTGCCGTCGCTGCGCACCACCGTCGGCGAAATGGCGGACGCGCTCGAAAAGGTTGGCGGCAAGGCCGCCACTGCGCTGCTGGACTGGGCGCCTGATCAGGCGGTGCAGCGGCTGGTCAAGAGCTGGCCGGGCAACGTTGCCTCGACGCGCGCGCGGACCCTGGGCCTGGAACCGGACAAGGACTTCGAGAGCATCGTCCGCGACTACATCCGCGAGAATCCCGGCGCCGTGAAGCTGCCGATCCACTGAGGACGGAGCCATGCCACGTTTTGCCGCCAACCTGTCGATGCTCTACCCGGAGCTGGATTTTCTCGATCGCTTCGAGGCGGCAGCGAAGGACGGCTTCGAGGGCGTTGAATACCTCTTCCCCTACGCCTGGGAAGCGCGCGAAATCGCGGCCCGTCTGAAGGCCAACGGCCTGCAGCAGGTGTTGTTCAACACTGCGCCCGGCAACTGGGACGGCGGCGAGCGGGGCCTGGCGTGCATTCCGGGACGCGAGGCGGAATTCGCCAGGGCGATCGAGCAAGCCCTCGTCTACGCGCGCGCGCTCGAGTGCCCGCGCATCCACGCGATGGCTGGCCTGGTGCCGGCAGGGACCAGCCGCGAAGCGCTGCGCTCGACGTATGTCGCCAACCTGCGGCAGGCCGCAATCGTGGCGGCCAGGCAAGGCGTCGACCTGCTGATCGAACCGATCAACACCCGCGACATTCCGGGCTTCTTCCTCAACCGCCAGGACGACGCCCACCGGCTGGTCGAGGAGATCGGCGCTGCCAACGTCAAGGTGCAGTTCGACCTGTACCACTGTCAGGTCGTCGAAGGCGATGTCGCGACGAAGATCCGCGAGTACCTCCCCACTGGCCGGGTCGGCCATTTCCAGATCGCCGGCGTGCCGCAGCGGCACGAACCGGATCTCGGTGAGCTTTACCACCCGTACCTGTTCGGTGTCATCGACGAGGTGGCAGCGCAGTGTGGCTGGCAGGGTTGGGTCGGCTGCGAATACCGGCCGGCGTGCGGGACCGAGCCTGGCGGCACGTCCGCGGGGCTGGGGTGGCTGCGGGCATGGAAGCAGCAAACCGGGGCGTGATGCCGACCATCCCGGGCTATCACGCCCTCGTTCATTTCAAATCCTGCAGCGTCGAGCGCAGTTTCTGGGCAAGATGCCGGACCAGACTCCGGCTCACCACGACCTTTGACATGCGCGGCGCGGTTACAGCGAAATGATGTCCTTGCCGTCGAGGACCTGTTCCACCATTGCCGACGAATCCCCCACCTGCTGCATCGCTTGCCGCAATTGCTGTTCGTTGCAGCCGAACGTCTTGGTCCAGTACAGGACTTCCGCCGGATTGGTCATGTCGATGCGACTGCGTTGCGCCGGAATGCTCTCGAAAACGTAAGCCATCGCGTCATTTCCCTTTTGTTCGACTGCATCGGTAAGATTTGACGCCCGCGATGTCAACACTGTTGACCGTTGAGGCCGAAACCGGGTGTCAGAGCGCTCCTACCGGGGCGACTGGCGTCAGCGCATCCCGAGACGGTCCAGCAGCGCCATCGCCGCCGCCGGTGCGCGCTCCTTGGCGCCGTTGATGAAGTAGACAAAGAGGTCGCGTGGCGCGTTGCCGCCGGTCCAGGCACGCGCGCCCAAGGCCCACTGGTCGAGCGCCTCCGGCGGGTAGCCGGTCGGCGTCGCGGCTTCGCTGCGCATCAGGCGCAGGTACGCGAACGGCGACTGCGCGTCGACGATCGACGGAAATTTTTCCGAATCGGTGTGGACGGTCACGCAGCCGTAGCGGCGCGCCAGCGCCAGGTATTCCGGCCTGTCGAAGCTGGGGTGCCGGACATCGAGCACGTGTCGAAGACGGCGTCCACCCACTGACTGCGGCAGCAGCGCCAGGAAACGGTCGAAGTCCTCGGCGTCGAAGACCTTGGTCGGCATGAACTGCCAGACGATCGGCCCCAGCTTGGCGCCCAGCGTGTCGATGCCGCTGCCGACGAAGCGTTCGATCGACTCGCCGGCCGTGGCCAGCAGCTTCCGATTGGTGGCGAAGCGGTTGGCCTTGAGCGAGAACACGAAGTCGTCGGGCGTCTCGTCGCGCCACTTCGCAAACGTCGGCGGCTTGAACGTGCCGTAGTAGGTGCCGTTGACCTCGATCGCCGTGAGCTTGCGGCTGGCGTATCCCAGCTCCTTGCTGTGCGCCAG